>NZ_CALHHT010000228.1 GCF_938031315.1 uncultured Campylobacter sp. | reverse complement strand
TTTAGAGAGGCTGCGGACGGCTCGATGAAGGGGATTTTGCTCGTAGACGACGACTCGCGCGTTAGCAGCGACTTTTGTACGAGCTCGTACAGCAGCATCGTAGCTAGCGATACTACGCAGGTGATCTGCGGCGATATGGTTAAAATTTTTTCGTGGTACGACAACGAATGGGGCTACTTGCACCGCCTTATAGATCTCGCTTTGCGCGCCGTAAAGGGCTAAAAATGAGTGAAATTTTATCGATCAACGATCTTGAGCTGGGCGGCGCGAAAGTATTCATCAGGTGCGATTTTAACGTGCCGATGGACGAGTTTTTAAACATCACCGATGATCGCCGAATTCGCGCGGCGATCCCTACTATCCGCTATTGCCTAGATAACGGCTGCAGCGTGGTTTTGGCTAGCCACCTAGGGCGCCCAAAAAACGGCTTTGAGGAGAAATTTTCGCTACGAGGCGTGGCAAAGAGGCTCTCGCTTTTACTGAGCCATGAGGTTGTATTTGCCGAGGACGTCATCGGAGCGGATGCCAAAGCTAAAGCTGCCGCGCTAAAGCCAGGCGAAATTTTACTTCTTGAAAATTTGCGCTTTGAAAAGGGCGAGACCAAAAACGACGAGGCGCTAGCTTCTGAGCTTGCTAAATACGGAGAATTTTATATAAACGACGCGTTTGGCGTCTGCCACAGGGCGCATAGCTCGGTCGAGGCGATCACTAAATTTTACGACGATAAGCATAAAGCGGCGGGATTTTTGCTGCAAAAGGAGATAAATTTCGCCCAAAATCTCATCAAGCATCCTGCGCGCCCGTTTGTCGCGGTCGTTGGCGGCAGCAAGGTAAGCGGCAAACTGCAAGCCCTGCACAACTTGCTTCCGCGCGTGGATAAGTTGATAATTGGCGGCGGCATGGCGTTTACGTTTTTAAAATCACTCGGCGAAAATATCGGAAATTCGCTGCTTGAAGAGGATCTCATTGAGGACGCGAGGCAAATTTTGCAAAAGGGCAGGGAGCTTGGCGTTAAAATTTACCTACCTGTCGACGTCGTTGCGGCTCAGACGTTTTCAGCTGAAAGCGCCGTGAAATTCGTCCCCGCGCAAGAAATACCTAGCGGCTGGATGGGGCTAGATATCGGGCCGGCATCAATTAGGCTATTTAAAGAGGTCATCGCCGATGCGCAAACCATCTGGTGGAACGGGCCGATGGGTGTTTTTGAGATGGATAAATTTAGCAAAGGCAGCATCAAAATGAGCCACGCCATCATCGACACTCACGCGACTACGGTCGTTGGCGGCGGCGATACGGCAGACGTGGTCGAGCGCGCGGGAGATGCCGACGAGATGACCTTTATCTCGACTGGCGGCGGCGCGAGTCTGGAGCTCATCGAGGGCAAGGAGCTGCCGGGCATAAAACCGCTTAGAAAGGCTATGGAGTGAGGTTTTTAGCAAATTTAAAGTGCAATCATACCAGAGCGAGCTTTGCGCGCTATGCTGAAACTTTAGACGCAAATTTAAGCGCAAACAACGACGTAACGGTGTTTCCGCCCTTTAGCGCGCTTGATCTTGCGGCTCATAAATTTAAACTCGGCGCGCAAAATTTCTACCCGTGCGAAAGCGGCGCTCACACTGGCGAGATCGGCAAGGCGATGCTGGACGAGTTTGGCGTAAAAAGCGTGCTGATCGGGCACTCTGAGCGGCGAGAGTTGGGCGAGAGCGAGGAGCTTTTGCGCACTAAATTTGACTTCGCCGCAAAGGCTGGCTGGCAGATCGTCTACTGCATCGGCGAAAATTTGAGCGTAAACGAAGCAGGTGGTACGAAGGAGTTTTTGGCCGAGCAGCTAAAAAACATCGAGCTTGGCTACGAGCGCTTGCTGATCGCCTACGAGCCGATCTGGGCGATAGGTACGGGCAAAAGTGCGAGCGCGGAGCAAATCGAAGGCATTTTAAATTTCATCCGCGAGCAAACGAGCGCGCCGCTACTTTACGGAGGTAGCGTAAATGCCGCAAATATCGGCGCGATAGCGGGGATCAAAAACTGCGATGGGGTGTTGGTAGGTACGGCGAGCTGGGACGCCTCGAAATTTTTGGAACTTATACGCGTTGTCTCGCATCGCTATACTTCGTTGCCTTAAAATTTTGCTCGGTCATTAGCTAATAGGGTAACTCCCGTCGCAAAATTTTAAGTCGCCTAGTCTAGCTTCGCGATACTGCTCGCTTGTGTTTTTGCGCTCAAATTTAAATTTTAAGTCAGATAGACTATTTTTGCAATGTGAGATAAATTTATGAATTGATTGGGGATGAATTTTAAAATTCTATTGCGAACTGCGCAAATAGGATCACGAACCCAGATCCGCTGAAATTTCAGACGCGACCTGCTAAATTTCAGGGCGCAGTGGAATTTTAGAATTTAAAGTTGCGGGCGAGCAAGGCGCCCGTCCGCGTATTTTAAGCCCGCTAAATTTAAGCGGGTAACGTCTGCACCGCAGACCTAGAAATTGCATCAGCCCTGCGTCGCAGCGCTTCCGCTCGCAAACGCCGCCGCATTGAGCGCCGCGTCGTAATCTGGCTCATCTACGATGTCGTCCGTGATCTGCTTGTAGGCGATCTTGCCTGCGGTGTCCACGACGAAAACCGCGCGGCACGTTAGCCCCGCAAGCGCGCCGTCCGCAATCAGCACGCCATATGCACGCGCAAACTCCTTATCGCGAAAGTCGCTTAGTGCGCGTAAATTTTTGATCCCCTCGGTCGAGCAAAATCTGCCCGCGGCAAACAGCAGATCCATCGAGATCACGAAAACCTCGGTATTTTTTATACTCGCGGCGCGCTCGTTAAATTTGCGCGTCTCGGTCGCGCACACGTCCGTATCCAGGGACGGCACGGTGATGATGACCTGCGCCTTGCCCGTGCCGCCGCCGACTTTGACCTCGCTAAGATCGGCTGCGACCAAGCCGACTACCGGTGCCTTATCTCCCAGCTTAAGCTCGCTGCCCGAAAGGCTAACGCTCGCGCCTTGCAATTTGGTTTGTTGCATGATTTTCCTTTGTTTTGAAATATTTAAAACGGGCGCATTATAAGCCCGTGAAAGTAGGCACCTACTAAATCTGAAAACAAGCGAGCTCGGGTGTTAGCTCAGCTTATATGATCGGCTCGTAAGCCGCCGCGCTAGGATGAAATTTTACGGCGCAAAGCGGCGGCGCAATTAAAGTGCCCCGAGAATACCGCTACTCGCATAAAGCACTGATAGATCGCAATCCGATATAAGTCTATGATAGCGCTCCGCCTTGAGGCTGCGCCGAAAGTAAAATTTAACCCTACTTACGATCCAGCTTGCGGCGATCTTGTCCGTGAATGAAAATCAAAGCGCGATAGCAACATGCTCGCTTTATCTGTGAGAGAATAAATCTCTAGTAAAACGATAGGCGCGGCATCATGAGCGCATTTTAAGTTATGCTTTAAATTTTTAAATTTAATTGAAATTCTTTTGATCTAAATTTACGATCGGCGGAAGTTAAAATTTATGAATTGAAATTTTATTCGGAGTCGGAGTATGAATTTAAATTTACGCTAGTAAAGCGGGTTAAATTTGAAGTGCTGTTTTAAAATTTAAAGAAGCGCCCGGGGTTGGCGATAAAGCTATCGCCGCACCCTAGCGTCCGTTAAGCTTAGCCGTTGCGTTTTTTAATGATCTCTTCGCCGACATTTTTAGGAACCTCGTCGTAGTGATCAAATTCCATCGAATAGGTCGCGCGACCCTGCGTCTGAGAGCGCAGATCGGTCGAGTAACCGAACATCTCCGAGAGCGGAACGAACGCGTTGATGACCTGCACGCCGTTGCGCGGCTCCATGCCGTCGATGCGTCCACGGCGGGAGTTCAGATCGCCGATAACGTCGCCCATATACTCCTCAGGCACCGTGACCTCAACCTTGACGTACGGCTCGAGGAGAACGGGGTTTGCCTTCTCCGCGCCTGCCTTGAACGCCATCGAGCCGGCGACCTTGAACGCCGCCTCGGAGGAGTCGACCTCGTGGAACGAGCCGTCGTAGACGATGACCTTGATGTCGACCATCGGATAGCCTGCGACAACGCCGCTCTCCATTGCCTGACGAACACCGGCCTCGATCGGGTTGATGAACTCCTTCGGAATCACGCCGCCGACGACCTTGTTCTCGAAGCTGAAGCCCTCGCCCGCTTCCTGCGGAATGAGCTCGAGCCAGCAGTGACCGTACTGACCATGACCGCCGGACTGACGGACGAACTTGCCTTCCGCCTTGACCTGCTTGCGGATCGTCTCGCGGTATGCAACCTGCGGCTCACCGACCTTGCAGTCGACCTTGAACTCGCGGAGCATACGGTCGACGATGATCTGCAGATGCAGCTCGCCCATGCCCGAGATGATGACCTGGCCCGTCTCAGCGTCCGTATGAACGCGGAACGTCGGATCCTCCTCGGCGAGCTTCTGGAGGGCGATGCCCATCTTCTCCTGATCGTTCTTCGTCGCGGGTTCCACCGCAACGGAGATAACGGGATCCGGAAACTCCATCGACTCAAGGATGATCGGATTGTTCTCGTCGCAGAGCGTATCGCCCGTCGTCGTGTTCTTCAGACCGACCGCCGCCGCGATATCGCCGCTGTAGACGATGTCGATCTCCTTGCGGTTGTTCGCGTGCATCTGGAGAATGCGGCCGATGCGCTCCTTGCTGTCCTTCGTCGCATTGTAGACATACGAGCCGGAGTTCAGTGTGCCGGAGTAAACGCGGAAGAACGCGAGCTTTCCGACGAACGGATCCGTCATAATCTTGAACGCGAGTGCCGAGAACGGTGCGCTGTCCGATGCCGGACGGTGATCCTCTTCGCCTGTGTCGGGGTTCACACCCGCGATCGGCGGGATATCCGTCGGTGCGGGCATGTAGTCGACGATCGCATCGAGCAGGGGCTGAACCCCCTTGTTGCGGTACGACGTGCCGCACGTCACCGGCGTCATCTCACAGGCGATGGTCGCCTTGCGGATGGCACCGCGGATCTCGTCCTCGGTCAGCTCCTCGCCGCCGAGGTACTTCTCCATCAGCTCATCATCCGTCTCAGCGCATGCCTCAAGGAGCTTGTCGCGGTACTCTGCTGCCTGCTCCTTGTACTCGGCGGGAATCTCGACCTCATCGGTCACCTTGCCGAGATCGTCCTCGTAGACGATGGCATCCATCTTCACGAGGTCAATGATGCCCTTGAACTCATCCTCTGCGCCGATCGGCAGCTGAATCGCCACCGGGTTCGCATTGAGACGCTCGCGCATCATCTTCATGACGTTGAAGAAATCCGCGCCCGTGATGTCCATCTTGTTGACGTACGCCATGCGCGGGACATTGTAACGCTCTGCCTGACGCCAGACCGTCTCCGTCTGCGGCTCAACGCCGCCGCGGGCGGTCAAAACTGCGACTGTGCCGTCCAGCACGCGCAGCGAGCGCTCTACCTCGACCGTAAAGTCAACGTGACCCGGCGTATCAATGATATTGATGCGATGGTCTTTCCAGTGGCAGGTCGTCGCCGCCGACGTAATCGTAATGCCGCGTTCCTGTTCCTGAACCATCCAGTCCATGGTGGCAGCGCCCTCATGAACCTCGCCGATCTTGTGCGTTACGCCCGTGTAGAAGAGAATGCGCTCTGTGGTCGTCGTCTTCCCGGCATCAATGTGTGCCATGATGCCGATATTCCGCGTTTTTTCAAGGGAATATTCTCTTGCCACTGTTTCCTATCGCTCCTTACACTGCCGGCAGATATTATTACCAGCGATAATGTGCGAATGCCTTGTTGGCCTCCGCCATCTTGTGCGTATCT
>NZ_CALHHT010000227.1 GCF_938031315.1 uncultured Campylobacter sp. | reverse complement strand
TTCAAAACTCAATCTTTTCGGTCATCTCTCCCGAGGGCTGTGCCGCGATTTTGTGGAACGATCCGAGCAAGAGCGAGGCCGCTACGAAGGCGCTAAAGATCACCGCCGAGGAGCTAAAAGAGCTAGGCTTGGTCGATGATGTGATCAAGGAGCCTAAAACGGGCGCCCACAGGGATAAAGACGGCGCGATAAAAGCGCTTGGAAACTATGTCTTAACCGAGCTGCACAAGCTAGACGATCTTAGCATAGACGAGCTTATCAGCAGAAGACAACAAAAAATTTTAAGGTTCGGTGCTTATAAAGAGAACTAAATTTTAAATTTCGCGACTTTTAAAACTAAATTTAATAACTTCACACTCTAAGAGGACAAATGGAAAATACAAATCAAAATTCCGCCCAGACCGCCGTTTCAAATTCCAATCAAAACGGCAGAAAAACTTACGCTAAAACGCACGTTCCCGTCGAGGGCTACCAGATCGAGGAGCTCCGCTCGATGGATCTTGAAAATCTCATCGCCATAGCAGACGAGCTAGGCGTCGAAAACCCGCGCGAATTCCGCCGCCAAGCGCTCGTTTTTGAAATTTTACGCATGCAGACGAAGCAGGGCGGCTTCATACTTTTTACGGGGATTTTGGAGGTTACCGCCGAGGGTTACGGCTTTTTGCGCGGCATAGATTCAAATTTAAGCGACAGCGCCAATGACGCCTACGTGAGCCTCAGCCAGATCCGCAAATTTGCCCTTCGCGTCGGCGACATCGTCACAGGCCAGGTGCGCGAGCCGAAGGATCAGGAGAAGTACTACGCGCTTTTAAAGATCGAGGCGATCAATTACAAATCGATCCAAGAGGCCAGAGAGCGTCCGCTATTTGACAATCTTACGCCGCTTTTCCCGACCGAAAAGCTCAAGCTCGAATATGATCCTATGCGCCTTACCGGTCGCGTGCTCGATCTTTTCACCCCGATCGGCAAGGGGCAGCGCGGGCTCATCACGGCGCCTCCGCGTAGCGGTAAAACGGAGCTGATGAAAGAGCTTGCCAACGGCATTACGCGCAACCACCCCGAGGTCGAACTTTTGGTGCTGCTAGTCGACGAGCGCCCCGAAGAGGTGACCGACATGGAGCGCAGCGTGCGCGGCGAAGTGTTTAGCTCGACTTTCGATCAGCCTGCATTCAACCACGTCCGCGTCGCTGAGCTCGTCATCGAAAAGGCAAAACGCGCCGTCGAAAACGGCAAGGACGTCGTCATCCTGCTCGATAGCATCACCCGCCTTGCGCGCGCTTACAACACCGTCACGCCTAGTAGCGGCAAAGTGCTAAGCGGCGGCGTGGACGCGAACGCCCTGCACAAGCCGAAGCGCTTCTTCGGTGCGGCGCGAAATATCGAAAACGGCGGCTCGCTTACCATCGTCGCTACCGCGCTCATCGAGACCGGCTCGCGCATGGACGACGTGATCTTCGAGGAGTTCAAAGGCACGGGCAACAGCGAGATCATCCTCGATCGCAACATATCGGACCGCAGAATTTACCCCGCGATCAATATTACCAAGTCCGGTACCCGCAAAGAGGAGCTTTTGCAAGGCAGCGAAAATCTGCAAAAGATCTGGGCGCTGCGCTCGGCGATCTCGACAATGGACGACGTCGAGGCGCTGAAATTTTTATACGCCAAGATGCTAAAAACCAAAGACAACACCGAGCTGCTATCGATAATGAACGGCTAAATTTCTTAAATTTAGCCTTATTTTGAAATTTTGCTTCAAATTTAGCGGCATGGCTTGCACCGCTTGCCGCGAATACCGCCACGTAGCTTTGTATGCGCTTTCAAAGCAGCGCGTATTTTTTCAAACTCCACTATTATAAGTTTAAATTTATCGCGATATTTGCTAAACGTTTTGCGCTCGCAGCACGGGATACAGCGCCGCCCGACAGAATTTTGCTTTGGTAAAAATCCATTCGCAAGATGTAAAGCGTAAAATTTTTACTGGGAATTTTATGTTTTGCTATGAATGGAGCCGGATATTTTATTGTTTTCTAAATTATCGGCTAAGATAAAAACATCGTTTTTATTAAACTATATATCAGATAAAAATTCCCGTAATACCTGTTTCCGTGGTTATCTATATAAAATTCGCACGAGTGTATAAAGTTGGTATTACTATACGGCACACATTCTTTAACGCCTTGCAGATATTGGTTTATGCGGTTATGAACCATATCAAATTCGTAATCTGGATTTTTTGTCTTTTCAGATGGTTGAAACTTATAGCTCATATACTTAATCCCCTCATAATATATGCAGTATCTATTCTTTCCTAGCGCTCTTTCAAAAAAGGTAATATTTTTGCATTCTTTTATACTAAAGCTATCGGAACCATACATACCACCTTTGCAAGTAAATATAAGGGTTTGATTGAGATCATAGTTTATCTTTTTATTGCCTTCAAATGGCGTATATGAGTAGTTGCCATTTATATCAACATTTCTATCTGTATGATGATGGACAAAATCGACAAAATTCCAAGGAACGGTTTTATTTGATATTTTTTTATTCGTAATTTTATTTAAACCAATAGTTGAGTTTAAATCATCAAATAGGCTAAAAGTTTTAGTATCCATATGCTTTTTAAATATTTTGTCTAATGTATAAATAAGTTCATTGAAGCTTAAATTTTTATCAGAAGCATAAAATGTATCATAATGGTAATATACGCAATCATTAAATTCTTCCTGTACGAAATTTTGTACCATCTCATCTTTACTAAGCCATTTTAGATCGCTGAAGCTAAACCCGCTGTAATTAAGCGCACTGACGATCACACAAATGCCGAACGCCGCGATTAGGGCTTTGGCTATAAATTTAAGAGCTTTCAAAATTTACTCCTTTAGCAAAACGCTAGTTAAAATACGAGCCTAGCGGGCTGCGATGTTAAGCGACCTTTTTAAATTTAAGCTCGCTCAAAAAGGGTTAAATTTAAACCCATGCCGCCTTTAAATTTAACCGAATCGCTTCCTACTTCCCGCCGAAAAACAGCAGATTTGCCATTATGATCACGATCGCGACGGGCGCTACGAAGCGCAGCGAAAAGTACCAAATTTTAAATCCAAGCTCGCCCATATCGGCGCCGAAAAGCCCGCGCAGGCGCTGCACGTCCATCACGAAGCCCACGAATATCGCCGAGGTTAGCGCGCCCAGAGGCAGCATGACGTTTGAGCTTACGAAGTCCAAGCAGTCAAAAAAGCTCGCGCCGAAAAGCTTAAATTTGCTCGCATAATCCGCGTGCATCGATAGCAGCGAGCATGCGCCTAGCACCGCTATGGCGCACCCCGAGATGCAGACTGCGCGCAGGCGCGAAATTTTAAATCTGCCGATGAGATAGAAGACGAAAGGCTCGATCATCGAAACCGCGCTCGTGATCCCCGCGAAAAAGAGCGAGACGAAAAACGCGACTTCAAGCACCTGCCCCGCTAGCCCCATTTTTGCAAACATCGTAGTGAGCGAGACGAACACAAGCCCTGCACCCTGCGCGGGATCGGCGCGGAATTCGAAGATGAAGGTAAAGACGATGAGCCCCATCATCAGTCCGATCGCGATGTTGATAAATACGATGTTTACCGAGCTTCGCACGAGCCGCACCCCCTCGCTAAGCGATGCCGCGTATGCTGCGATACAGCCGACGCCCACGCACAGGGTAAAGAGCGCGAGCCCGAGCGCGGAGAGGACGGAGTTAACGGTGATTTTGCCGAAGTCGGGGTAGAAAAGAAATTTCGCCGCCGCGCCGAAGCCCTGCATCGTGCACGCATACGCAAGCATCGCAAGCAGCAGCACGAAAAGAAGCGGCATCATCACGACGTTTAGCCGCTCGATACCGCTTTTGATGCCGCGCGCGACGACGGAGAGCGTCAGCACGAGCGCAAGCGCGTAAAAGCCCAGGCTCGTGACTAGCGAATGCGAGATGAGATCGTCAAATACGGCGCCCGCTTCCTCGGCGGTTGCGGGCAGCGGAGAAAAGCCCAAAAATATGTAGCGGATCACCCAGCCGAGGATGACGAGGTAAAAGGACAGCACCAGCATGCCGCCCGCGATGAAAACGCCTCCCGCGCGCCATTTGCGTCCGCCGCGCGGCGCAAGCGTCTCGTAAGCGCTCGGTAGATCCCGCCCGCTTAGCCTGCCTAGCGCCATCTCGGCTAAAAATATGCTAAAGCCCACGCCCAGCGTGAGCGCGAGGTATAAAAGCACGAAGGCGCTGCCGCCGTTTTGACCCACGAGGGTGGGGAATTTCCATGCGTTGCCAAGCCCCACCGCGCCGCCTGCGACGGCA
>NZ_CALHHT010000226.1 GCF_938031315.1 uncultured Campylobacter sp. | reverse complement strand
TGGGCAAAATGCCCCTACGTTTAATGTGCCTAATGCGAATAATGGGGCTTTTGCAAATCAACCGCCTAAAAATGAAGTTATAGATTTCGGTCGTGCTCCGATGCCGCCTAAATCAAATTTTTCAAGCACTTCTGCAAATACTGCAAGTAGTGCTCCGCTAAGCTCAAGAATCGAGATTAAAACTTCAAATTTAAGTAGCGATAAACAGACTTTGGAGAGTAAATTTTACGCTACGAATAAGATCGAGTATTCGCTTTCATTGGCTGAGGAAGCGTATAATAAAAAGGACTACGATAATGCGATCAAATGGGCTCTTACTTCAAACGAGCTTGATAAAGATAACGTTACTAGCTGGATAATTTTTGCTAAAGCCAATTATAAAAAAGGTCGTAAAGAGGATGCGCTTTACGCTCTTGAAACCTTCAACGCAAAAGCGAAAAATAGCGAAATTTCAAGTCTTATTTCAAAAATTAGAAACGGGCAATTATGAAAATTTTATATATTTTAGCTTTTGCGATCGCGTCGTTATTTGCAGTTAGCGCCGATGACGTGCGCAACTGGGATCAGATAGGGCAGTATAACCGAATCTGTCAAGAAAGCGTGAGAAATTTATTTATCGAGGAGCAGAGCGAGGCGCTTGCGAATATGTATGCAAAGGCCTGCTTGAAGATGGATAAGGTAAATGAGCTCGTCGTGCCTACGGTGATGCTTTATAAGACGAAAGAGGCTCGCGAGAATGCTTCTCTTTATTCGACCATAATTTTTCAAAAAAAGATGCTTTATTTGGCGCTTTGCGACGGCGTAGACATAAGCTATATAAGAACGCCTAAAATTAATTATATTTTGTCTGAAATTTTTGATAAATTTACGGAGAGAGCATACGTAAAAAAGAGTGATACGTATGTCTTTACCCTAGAGAGCGGCGAGCGCGCCGAGCTTTTTATTAAGGAAGAGGAATCGGTAAAAAAGATGGTAGTTGCACTTTATACGGGCGATAAACTCAGCTCGATTAAAATTTATTGGTGATCGCGATGACAAAGATTGAAGAGCAGATCGTTGCGATCTTAATAAGAAACAATATCCTAACAA
>NZ_CALHHT010000225.1 GCF_938031315.1 uncultured Campylobacter sp. | reverse complement strand
TAGAGAGTTTTGTTTAGCTCCTTTAAATTTGAGCGGTCGCTTGCGAGTTTAAAGAGCGCAAAGAACAGAACAAGCATAAAAATTACGAAAAACGCGGATAAAATTTTAAGCTGGAAGCGGAAGTTTTCGCCGAAATACAGCGTCTTGGTGCCGAAATTATCGCTGAAACTCACTTTTGTTTTAGCCAAGCTTCACCTCTTTTGCGTATCGCTTCAAAAACCGCTCCACTAGATAAAATGAGCCGAAGACCAGATACTGCTCGTCCGCGCTTATCTCGCCGCTAAATTTGCGGTGCGGGATGCCTAGCTCATCTAGGCATTTGCCGATCTGCGCGCCGCCTAGCTTGCGGTCTTTTACGCGGTAGGATAAAATTTCGACCCGCTTCAAAACGGGCGCGAGAGTGCGCAGCACCGCGGCAATGTCCTTATCGGCGAAGGAGTTGTAGATCAGCACGATCTTTTTGCCTGCGTAGATTTCAGAGATCGCGCGCGCCGCAAGCTCGTTATGCCCGACGTCCACGCGCAAATTCGGCGCCAAAGCCTCCATCCTGCCGCGTAAATTTAGAGGCGGCAGCTGCGGAATTTCAAATTTCAAATTTAAAAATTTCATCGCAGCAAGCGCTAGAGCTAAATTTGAAATTTGAAATTTAGGCAGATTATTGCACGCGCAAAACCCTGCAATCTGCGCTTGCTCACTCTCGCTTAAAAGCTCTGCTGCAAACCTCAAATGAGTTCCTTTTTGCTCTGCAATCTGCCGCGCAATACGAAGCGGAACCTCGCCCATCTCGTCGCTTAAAATCGCCTCCTTATCCATCGTAATGAGCTTAGTGTGGGCGATCTGCTCTAGATTTTGTCCTAGCATACCCAAATGATCGGTGCCGATCGGTGTAAAAAGCGACAGCATGCGCCCAAAGCTCGACGTAGCGTCAAACTCGCCGCCCATCCCCGCCTCGATCACGCAGTAATCGCAATCTCTAAAAAGCACTGCCGCCGCAAGAGTGAGATACTCGAAATACGACAGGCTATCTTTAAACTCCGCGGGCAAGATCTCTTGCAAAAACTCATGCGCGAAATCAAGCTCCTCATCCGTAGCATCGCGCCCTAGCGAAATGGGAAGCAAGCTTTGAGCGGGTTTGAAATTTGATCCTAATGGGAATTTAAAATTTTGCTCAGATGAGAATTTTAAATTTTGCTCAGACGGCGATTTGAGATCTTGCGAATTCCATAAATTTTGTGTAGAAGCAGAATTTTGCGTATCTATGGAATTTCGCGCGATAAAATTCTGCTCGCTACAAAAATTTCGTGTGGTAGAAACGAAGCTTTGCAGGGCAGAATTCTGCTCGCCGTGCAAATTCTGAGTGGCGGAATCTTGCAAATTAGAAATAGAAATTTGAGAGGCGGAATTTTCTCTGTTCGCAAAATTTTGCATCTTTATGGAATTTTGTTTTTCCGTAAAATTTGACGCCGAAGCGGAATTTTGTTCGTTTTTAAAATTTAAAGCGCTTGAATTTAACGCAGAAACGGGACTTTGCGCGATGCGTCCGCCTAGATAGATGCGCTCGTTGAGCTTAAAAACGTGCGGGCTAGTGTAGTGCCCGACGCTAAAGCCCGCTGCGGCGATCGCGTTAGCCAAAAACCGCCCGGTGCTGCCCTTGCCGTTGGTGCCGATGATCTGAATGACATTTTTGAGCGGAATTTTATCTTTAATGGCGGCATATGCCCGCGGGAAGCGCTCATAGTCGATTTTTTTGTAATAAATCGGGCGATTTTGCAAAAATTCTTTAATGCTGCGCCCGCTCAAGTCTGAATCCCCTAATCGCAAGCGCCGAAATAAACTCGTCAAACGCCTGCGCGGAGGCATTTTCGATCGCCTTGTAGCGGTCCTTATCGCTAATGATCGAGCTCGTATCGTAGCTATTTTTGACTAGGCGGCTAACTTTAAAATCGTAATCGCCAACGCAATCCTTGCTGAAAACCTCGCCGTTTTTAAGCTTGGTGCTGAAATTTACGACAAGATTTGCGCGGTAGCTAGTGACATAGCCGAACTGATCGTATGAAAGCTCGCTAAAGCTTAGGCTTTTTATGCTCGCTACTACAATCGTCTGCGCCGAATTTTTATCCGAAAGGCTCATCCCTAGGCGCTGGACTATACCCTGTCTGATCGCATCTTTGATAGCGACGGTGTTTTGCGGATCGGTCTTGCTCATCATCACATCCACAAATACGCTTCCGCTCATCGTCTCTTTTGCAATCCTTGAAACGGGCTTGTAGCCGCAGCCGATTAAAAAAATCAAACAAAAAACGGTTAAAACTCTTCTCATCTTCGCCTACTTTACCACCAAATTTACAAGCTTGTTTTTGACATAAATTTCTTTTACGATGCTCTTGCCCTCTAGCCATTTGGCGCAGTTCTGCTTCGCAAGGCTTAAAATTTCGCCCTCGCTTAGGCTTGCGCCCGCTTCAAACTCCGCGCGCTTTTTGCCGTTAATCGTGACGGCAAGCTTTATCGTATCGCTCTCGAATACCTCTTCGCAAACTCTCAGCTCGCAAAAATTCGCTCGCCCAAACAGCCTCTCGCTAAGCTCGGCGCAGATGTGCGGTACGATAGGCTCGAGCAGACTTAAGATCACAAAGTAGCCCTCGGTAAATACGTCTTTGTCGCTCTGCGCATTTAGGGCATTTAGCGCCTCCATACACGCGGCGATTAGGGTATTAAAAGCAAAGCTGCTCTCATAAACCTGCTGCGATTTCTTAAGTGCCTCATAAACTTTAAGGCGGGCGTATTTTTCCTCTTTATTTAGGCTTGCGTGGTCAATCTGCGGAATTTTATCCGTAGCATAAGCGTTTTCGGCGCGATCGTATAGGCGATTTAAAAATTTATACGCGCCCTCTACCGCGCTGTCGTTCCACTCAAGCTCCTTTTGCGGCGGTGCTGCAAAAAGTATAAAAAGTCTCGCCGTATCGGCGCCGTAGGTCTCGATGATGTCGTCCGGATCGACGGTATTGCCCTTGCTTTTACTCATCTTTGCGCCGTCTTTTAGCACCATGCCCTGAGTTAGCAGCCGCTCAAACGGCTCGCTATCGCGCAGATAGCCTATGTCGCGAAGAGCTTTTTGGAAAAATCTCGCGTAAAGTAGGTGCAGGATCGCGTGCTCAATGCCGCCGATATATTGATCGACATTCATCCAGTAATTCACGCTTTTCTCGTCAAACGCCCGCTGCTGCCACGTCCGTTCGTCGCTTGCGTAGCGCGCGAAATACCATGAGCTTTCAAAAAATGTATCGAGCGTGTCGGTCTCGCGCATCGCGTCGCCGCCGCATTTAGGGCATTTGCAAAACTTCCAGCTAGGATGCGTATCGAGTGGATTGCCCTTGCCGGTGATCTTAATATCCTGCGGAAGCTCTACGGGCAGATTTGACATTTCCTCGCTTACGAGCCCGCATTTTGGGCAGTGGATCATAGGTATCGGCGCGCCCCAGTAGCGCTGGCGGCTTACCCCCCAATCGCGCAGTTTAAAATTTACCACGCGACGCCCAAGCCCTAGCTCCTCAAATTTTGAGATGACGGCGCTTTTTGCCCTCTCGCTATCCATGCCGCTAAACTCTTCGGAATTTACCAAAACTCCGCTCTCTACGTAAGCTTTGCTAGCGTCGTAATCGCCGCTTTTAGGAGCGATGCTTTGAATGATCGGCAGGTTAAATTTCTTCGCAAACTCAAAGTCTCTCTCATCGTGCGCAGGCACCGCCATAACCGCGCCGCCGCCGTATTCTGCTAGGACGAAATTTGCGGTCCAAACGGGAATTTTTTTGCCGCTTAGCGGATGAAGCACGCTGATTCCGAGGCTCACGCCGTCTTTATCGCTTGCTTGGCGCTCGCGCGGGCTTTGATTTAAAATTTCTCTTACCTTCGCCGCAGCTTCGGCGCCGAGTAAATTTTCATCCAAAAGTCTCTTTACGACCTCATGCTCCGGCGCAAGCGCCGCGTAGCTCATGCCGTAAATCGTATCTGGCCTCGTAGTAAAAACCTTAAAGCCCTCGATTCCGCCGAGTTTGGCGCTGCTTTGCTCATCAAATTTAAAGCTAAAGTCCAAACCCTCGCTGCGTCCGATCCAGTTTTCCTGCATCGTAAGCACCTGAGCGGGCCACTTGCCCTCAAGCTGTTTTAGGCAATCCAAAAGCTCCTGCGCGTAGGCGGTAATTTTTAGGTAGTAGCCAGGCATCTGCTTTTGCACGACCTCGTTGCCGCAGCGCCAACACCTGCCCTCCTCGACCTGCTCGTTGGCAAGCACCGTCTGATCGTGCTCGCACCAATTTACCACGGCGCTTTTTCTGTAGATGAGCCCTTTTTCAAAAAGTTTGATGAAAAATTCCTGCTCCCAGCGCGTATAAAGCGGATCGGAGGTAGCGAGCATGCGACGAGCCGAAAAGCTAAAGCCCAGGCGGTGCAGCTCGTTTTTCATATAATCGATATTTTCGTAGGTCCAAGTTTTGGGATGGGTGCCGTGTTTGATCGCCGCGTTTTCCGCAGGCATTCCGAAGCTATCAAAGCCGATCGGCTGAAGCACGTTGTATCCGCGAAGCCTGTAGTAGCGACTCAGCGCGTCGCCGATGCTGTAGTTTCGCACGTGCCCCATGTGGATGCGGCCGCTTGGGTAGGGAAACATCGAAAGGATATATTTTTTAGGCAGGCTGTAATCGTCCTTAGGCTCGAAAACTCCCTCTTCATCCCAAATTTTCTGCCATTTAAGCTCAATACTTTTACTATCGTAAGGCATTTTGCGCTCCTAGAATTCGTCTTTAGTTTTTGCCGACTCAATCGCTATTAAAATTAGCGAGAAAAAGTTTGCAAGTAGCGCGCCGATGGCAAGCGAGGTCACGATCGATAGATCTCCCGGCGCTACTACAATCAAAACGAACGCCGGTATGAGATGCAGATCCGCTACGAGCGAGCTTGCGAAAAGCTCAGCTGCGAGCATATTTCGCACGCCCACCTTTAAAAGCGTCGAGACTGCATTCACGCTGGTTGCTATGAAAAGTAAAATTTCATTCTTCTCATACAAAAACCCGCCTATCGTAGTCATACTCATCAGCGCAAAAAATATGTAAATTACCCTTCCCCAGTTCATCTTTTATCCTTACACCGTGCCTTTTTCATACATGGCTCGGTTTTTTTCTTTCTCTTTGATACGGCGCTGTTTTTCAGCCAAAAACGCGCGGTATTTCTCGACATTAAATTTAAACAAAATCAGCATCGGAGCAGCTACAAATACGGAGCTGAATGTTCCTGCTATGACGCCTATTAGCATCACGAAGCTAAAGCCGTGGATCATCTCGCCGCCCCAGACGAATAAAATCACGATGACGATGAGAGTCGTAAGCGAAGTAAGCAACGTGCGCGATAGCGTATGAGAGATTGATTCGTTTATAACCTCGTCAAGCTTAATCGATTTACTATCTTTTACACCCTCTCGAATTCTATCGAAAACAACGATGGTATCGTTAAGCGAGTAACCCATGATGGTTAGAAGAGCAGCTAAAATTTCAAGGTTGAAATCCACGCCCGCAAGTATTAGCGCGCCCACCGCGACTACGACGTCGTGCAGATCCGATAGTACGGCTGCAATCGCAAATCTCCACTCAAACCGCAGGGTGATATAAACCAAAATGAGCGCAAACGACACACATACCGCTAAAATTCCGTTTGTGCGAAGCTCCTCGCCGACTTTAGGACCTACGATATCGACCTTGCGAATGTCGAAATTTCCGCTGCCTTGCAAAATTTTTTGCGCCGCTAAAGCAGGATTATCGCCCAGTTCACTCGCAGCGCCTGAATATCTAATCGTAACTTCTTGATCGCTGCCGAATTCTGTAACGTTGATATTGCCTAAATTTGCCGCCTCGAAGCGTTTTCTGATCTCATCAAGCGGTGCTTTAGCGTCGTATTTAACCTGAATGAGTGTACCGCCGCTAAAATCGATGCCGTAATTAATGCCCTTAATGAAAAATAGCGCAATAGAGCCTATTATCAAAACAGCAGAAAGCGCAAAAGTAAAATATCTAAATTTCATAAAATCATAAATTTTGCCCTTATCAAACACTTGCATTTGCGCCTCCTCTTACTTTATAACCGAGCCAAAGCGCGGTATTTTTGCTCTTTTCCATCTTATCCATTACTAACTCAAACATTCCGTGAGTGCCTAAAATAGCCGTTATCATCGACGCTACGATACCGATGCTCATCGTGACGGCAAAGCCCTTCACTGGACCCGTGCCGTAAGCATAAAGCGCAGCGGAAGTAATTAGCGTAGTGATATTTGAATCCACGATCGCGCTCATCGCATTTTCATAGCCTTTATTTATACTTTGGCGGATTGAAACTCCCGTCCTTAGCACCTCTCTAACGCGCTCATTAATGATTACGTTCGCATCTACCGCCATACCGATAGTTAGCACGATTCCCGCCATTCCAGGAAGCGTCAAAGTAGCTCCGAATAGCGCCATACAAGCTATCAAAAACAAGATATTGACCGTAAGCGCGATATCGGCAAAAAGTCCCGCCACGCCGTAGTAGAAAATCATAAAGATCAAAATCGCAACCGCTGCAAGGCTTAGCGCTGCCATACTTTTATCGATGCTATCTTGTCCTAGGCTAGGGCCGATGCTGCGCGTTTCGGATACTTTAACCGGAGCTAAAAGCGCACCGCTTCTAAGCGCGATCGCTACGTCGTGCGCCTCCTCGACGCTAAATCCGCCGCTGATCTGACCGCTGCCGCCGCCGATACGCTCGTTTATGCGCGGTGCGGAGTAAACTTTGCCGTCAAGCACGATGGCTAAACGCTTGCCGACGTTTTTACCGGTAAAATCGCCGAAAATTTGAGCGCCTTGAGAGTTTAGCGTAAAATTTATGATCGGCTGGTTGGTGTGTTGATCGAAAGCGACCTTCGCATCGACTAGCATCGCGCCATCAAGCACCGGAATTTCGTTTATGAGATACTTGTAATTCGGATTTTTAACGTCGGGATAGATCACGTCGCCGTAAGCTCTGGCATCCGCTGCACTGATAGTCTGCGCGCGGTCTTGGCGCACGTCGTCCACCGCCATAAGCTGCAAGTGAGCCGCTTTGGCGATCAGATCCTTGGCGCGCTGCTCATCCGCTGCGTTTTTGACGCCCGGAAGCTCCACCAAAATATAGCTCTCGCCCTGCTTTGCTACCGTCGGCTCCGCAAGTCCGAATTGATCCAAGCGGTTTCGGATAGTCTCGACGGCCTGTTCGATCGCGTATTTTTTAGTCGCTTCGACCTCCTCAGGCGTTAGTGTGACGCGATATTTTTCGCCAGATTTTTGAATGTCTAATCCGCTTGCGGCGCTATGCAAAATCGCATCAAATTTGGAAGCCTCGTCTGCGTCTAAAATTTCAAACTCAAACGAATCGCCTTCCAATTTTAGCCCGTCCATCAGCAGATCATCGCGCTTGGCGGCGTAATTGACGCTAGCGGCGATCGATTTGATCTTCGAAACGACCGCCTCGTCGCTTTGAACTTCCAAAAGCATATGCAGGCCGCCTTGCAGATCCAGACCTAAGTTTATCTTGCTTCCCTTTTCGGTCTGAAAGATCGAAGGCGCGGCAAAAATCGCCGAAAAGATCACCGCAGCCAAAAAGATCAGCAGGCGGTATGAAATTTTACTGCTCATCTAATTTTCTTGCTACGAATTGTTTATCTAGCTCAACCATGACCTCATCGTTAAGCTTAACTGTGATAAAATCATTGTTTGTTTTCACGACCGTGCATTTTATGCCACCGCTAGTTATGATCTTATCGCCTTTGCCGAGCGCATCGACCATCGCTTTATGATCCTTGGCCTGCTTTTGCTGCGGTCTGATAATCAAAAAATACATAATCGCAAAGATTACGACGATAGGCAGGATTGATGCAAAGAAGTTTCCTTGTTCCATGTGTTTCCTTCATTAGAAATTTAAAAAGTAGCTATTTTACATTAAGTTACATAAATAAAGGCTTTGTTCTTGCCCTTGCGCTTTCAAATTTTATTTTCGTAGAAATTTTAAGCTCTAAATTTGACGGTTTAATCGCCTTGGCGGCGGAATTTCTCTCGCCTCTAATTGCGATAGCGGCACTTTTTTATCTGCTAAAAGCAAGCAAGGCGGAGTGGTTTTGGTGCGGATTTTTTATCGGCGCGCTGTGGATGCACTGGATCAGCTTCAGTCTGATCTATTTCGATCTTGCGTTTTTGATCCCGATTGAAATTCTTGGAATTTGCCTCGTTTATGCCTTTATTTTCCGCATCTTTGCGATCTTTGACGCGCCCGTTTTGCGCGCTGTATGCCTTTTGATTTTAAAATTTATCCACCCTTTCGGCTTTGATTGGTTAAATTTTGAACTGCTGCTAAGCCATGGAATTTTCAGAGCCGATCTTAGCGCGCTAGCTCTGATTTTAGCGGGGCTTTGCACGGTTTTATATCTGCGCGGGCGCGGCATTGCGGTTAAGCTTAACGCCGCGATCTTCGCGATATTTTTGATCTGCGCGCTGCAATTTAGCCAAAAAGAGCCCGAGCCGCTGCCGATTAAAATTTCGCTCGCAAACACCGATATTTCGCAGTATGACATCTGGGCAAAGGATAAAATTTTATCCGCCGCGTTGGCAAATTTAGCTCGGATTGACGATGCGATCGCAGCGGGGCAGGACGCGATAATTTTGCCCGAGAGCGCCTTTGCGATGCCGCTAAATTTAGAAAACGTACTAGTTGAAGCTCTAAAGGAAAAATCGCGCGCAATTACTATCGTAGCGGGCGCGGAAGCGTATGAGAACGGGAAATTTTACAACAGCGCCTATCTTTTTGCAAACGGGGAAATGAAGCGCTTCGATAAGCACATTTTGGTGCCGTTTGGCGAAATGGTACCGCTGCCTGAATTCGCGCGAAATTTCATAAACCGCGTGCTGTTAGGCGGCGCGACCGATTTTTCGACCGCTAGCGGCTTTAGCGACTACGAGCTTGGCGGACGAAGCGTAAGAAGCGCTGTGTGCTACGAGGCTACGCGCGCAGAGCTTTACGAAGGCTCGCCCAAATACGTCGTAGCGATCAGCAATAACGGCTGGTTCGTGCCGAGCTACGAGCCCTATTTGCAGCGCCTCATAATCCGCTACTACGCGAGTTTGCACGGCACGTTGATCTATCACGCCGTAAACGGCAGCGCTAGCGAGATAATCGCTCCGAAAAAGATCTGGATAAACCGCCTTAAAGATCATCTAAAATAGCCTAAAAAGTTATTTTTAAACGACTTTTGGGTAATATTTTAAAATTTTATTAGGAGCTAAATTTATGGCTAAATACAATCGCATACTCGTAAAATTTTCGGGTGAAGCGCTAGCGGGAGAGAACGGCTTTGGGATCGACAGCGAAATTTTAAAATTTATCGCTAAAGAGATCAAGCAGCTCGTAGAGGGCGGCATCGAAGTAGGCATCGTAATCGGCGGCGGCAACATCATTAGAGGCGTAAGCGCCGCGGCTAGCGGTATCATCAAACGCACCAGCGGCGATCATATGGGCATGCTAGCCACCGTCATCAACGCAATCGCGATGAGAGAGGCGCTGGAATACGCAGGCATGGATGTGCGCGTGCAAAGCGCGATAAAGATGGAAGCGATCTGCGAGACCTTCATCATCGGCCGCGCCAAAAGGCACCTCGAAAAAGGGCGCGTCGTGATCTTTGCTGCAGGCACCGGAAATCCGTTCTTCACGACCGATACTGCGGGCACTCTCCGCGCGATCGAGATCGGAGCCGACGCTATCATAAAAGCCACCAAGGTAATGGGGATCTACGACAAAGATCCGCAAAAATTTAAAGACGCCAAATTGCTTTCCAAAGTCACTTACGACCAAGCCTTGCACGACAATATCAGGGTGATGGACGATACGGCTATCGCGCTTGCTAAAGACAATGCGCTTCCGATCATCGTGTGCAATATGTTTAAGAGCGGAAATTTATACAAAATCGTCGAGGGCGGAGATCTAAGCTCCTGCTCGATCGTAAAAAACTGAAATTTTAAATTTAAGGAGAATTGATGAGAACCGAACAAATTGTAGCTAAGGCCTTAAAAGTAACGGGCGGAGACCGATATAAGCTATCTTTGATGATAAGCAAACGCGCCGAGCAGCTAGCTGCAGGCGAACCGCCGCTGATAGAGAACGTAGATACTCGCAGGATGAAATTTGCCGATATAGCAATCTTGGAACTAGCCGAAGGTAAGATCGCATTAGATGGAATCGTTGACAAGGATTAATGATAACTTCTTAGAAAGTCTTATCGAAGACGTTGTCGATACCAAAGACATTCAAAGCGCCAAGCAGCTGCTTTATAATCTAAAAGAGCCCACTCCGCTGCTAGTGGATGCTATAAATTTATGCATCGCTCAGCACGACGGGCAGTTTCGCAAAAGCGGCGAGCCGTATGCGATCCATCCGATTTTAGTCGCCTGCTTCGTAGCCTTTATGGGCGGAGACTACGCGATGGTGATCTCCGCTCTTTTGCACGACGTGGTCGAGGATACGGACTTTAGCATAGAGCAGGTGGAGCAGAGATTCGGAGGCGAGGTTTCTAAGATCGTAGAGGGGCTTACCAAAATCGTAAACATCAGAGAGGATAAATTAGCTCCATCCAGCGATAGTAACGCCAAGCTACGCACCACCGCGCTTACCTTCCGTAGGATGCTGATGATCTCCATTAACGATCAGCGCGTTTTAGTAGTCAAGCTCTGCGACAGGCTGCACAATATGTTAACCCTCGACGCACTCCGCCCCGATAAACAAAAACGTATCGGTGAAGAGACGCTTTTGGTTTACGCGCCGATCGCGCACAGGCTTGGAATTTCATCGATCAAAAACGTGCTTGAAGATCTTAGCTTCAAATACGTTATGCCCAAAGAATACGCGGCGATCGCCGATTACGTCGAGGAGCATAAGCAGCAGCTTCAGATGAGCTTGAGCAAATTTAGCGAAAAGATCAAAGAGTATATGCTCTCAAACGGCTTTAATGAGGGCAGCTTCGATATCCAGAAGCGAATGAAGCACTACTACTCGATCTTTTTAAAGATGCAGCGCAAAGGAATTTCGATCGAGGAGGTGCTCGATCTTTTGGCTATCCGCATCATCGTGCAAAAGCCGATGGATTGCTACTTGGCTCTTGGCATCATCCATACTAAATTTAATCCGCTCATATCGCGCTTTAAGGATTATATCGCGCTTCCAAAGCAAAACGGATATCAGACGATCCACACGACCGTTTTTAACGAAAGCATGATCGTAGAGGTGCAGATCCGCACTTTCGATATGCATAACACCGCGGAATTCGGCGTCGCTGCGCACTGGAAATATAAATATAGCGGCTCGATCAATCCGAAGCTCGATTGGCTAAACGCCATCGGCATGCAGGAAGAGGACGACGCCAACGCCGAGGATCTTTACGAATACGCTAAAGACAGCCTCTACGTCGAGGATATCGCCGTGTATTCGCCCAAGGGCGGAATTTTTACATTGCCGCGAGGCGCCACGGCGCTTGATTACGCCTACGAGATACACTCTCAAGTGGGCTTAAAAGCGACCGAGGCCTTTATAAATCGCGTCAAGGTGCCACTATTAACGGAGCTTAAAAACGGCGACATCGTCCATATCATCACGGGGGACGAGCCACATTATCGCTGCAGCTGGCTAAGCTCGGTAAAAACGGGCAAGGCGCGCGCGACGATAAAGGCGTTTTGCAAGCAAAAGATCAGAGACGTAAATTACGAAGTGGCGATTAAAATTTTATGCGCGATCTTTACGACGAGCAAGGAGAGCATTCTAAGCTGGCTTGAAAAGGAAAATTTAAGCAAAAAGATCGGCAAAGCCGCGCACGATTCGGTATTTTTACAAGACGTCGTAAACGCGCTGAAAAAATACCCGCTCAGAGAGAAATTTTTTAATATGAAATTTCGCAACAAATATGAGATCGAAAAGCAAAAATTTGATAATATAGTCGTGTATTCAAATTTTAAAATCGATGAGGTAGAGTTTGACTACTGCTGCAATCCGAAGCGCGGCGACGACATCATCGGCTTTCGCAACGGACACGGCGTGACGGTGCATCACAAGCTGTGCGAACGTGCAAGCGAGCTAATCAAAACCGATGAGATGATCTTCGTAAAATGGACGCGCAATGCGCCGCACCGCTATAAGATCATATTAAATTTAGAAAACAAGCGCGGCTCGCTGGCGACGTTTTTGAACTATTTAGTCAAGCTCGAGGTCGATCTAGTGTCGATAAGCCTCAACGAAAATAGCGAAACGACGTCGGATTATTTTGAGATCATCATCGAGCTAAACGAAAATTTAGACTCCACGGAGATTAAAGACAAACTCAAAAACCGCTTTAAAATCGTGGATTTCGTATCGCTTACGGACGTATATAAAAACTAATAATAAGGGAGAGCAGATGGCTGACATCACAAGCATTATGGAAAATTTCAAGCGCGGCATCGCGGAGATTATTGATGAGGAGCAGATCGAAGCGCTAATCAGACGCTATTACGACAGCGGCGAGGTCTTTTACGTCAAAATCGGCATGGACCCCACTGCTGCGGATCTGCACCTAGGTCACGCCGTCGTGCTAAATAAGCTTGCGTTTTTACAAAACCACGGCGCGATCGTGCAGTTTCTAATCGGCGATTTTACCGCTCAAATCGGCGATCCTACGGGCAAGAGCGAGACTCGCAAAAAACTAGCGCGCGAAGTTGTGCTTCAAAACGCCAAAACCTACGAGCAGCAGGTCTTTAAAATTCTAAATCCCGCAAAAACTAAGGTGATGTTTAACTCCGAATGGACCAACCGCCTGGGTGCTAGCGGTATGATCGAGCTATCAAGCACTTTTAATGTTGCCAGGATGCTCGAGCGCGACGACTTTGAGAAGCGCTACAAGGCCGAGCAGCCGATCAGCATCAGCGAGTTTATGTATCCGCTACTGCAGGGATACGACAGCGTTTGCATGAAATGTGATATAGAATTTGGCGGTACCGATCAGAAATTTAATCTTTTAATGGGTCGCCAGCTACAAAGAATTTATGATGTCGGCAAGGAGCAAAGCGTCGTGATGATGCCTCTTTTAGTAGGAACCGACGGCACGAATAAGATGAGCAAGAGCCTGGGTAACTACATCGGCGTAACCGATACGCCTCATGATATGTACGGCAAGGTGATGAGTATCAGCGATGCGTTAATGTGGGATTGGTATAATCTGCTAAGCCAAAAGAGCAGCGAAGATATTGAGCTAATAAAAGGCTTCGTGGCGGATGGCTCGATCCATCCTAAGGCGGTTAAGGAGGAGCTTGCCTCCGAGATCGTCACGCAATTTTATGACGAAAATACCGCCTTTGAGGCCAAGCAGGAATTTGACCGCGTCCACGGCGCGGGCGAGCTTCCTACCGAGATCAAAGAATATCACGTAAGCTCGCCTGCATGGATCGTAAAGGCGCTAATTAGCTGCAAGCTTGCCGTCTCTAGCTCGGATGCGCGCAGGCTGATAAAATCAAACGCCGTCAGTATCGATCAAAATAAAATTTTAGATGAGCAGCTTCAGCTTAGCTCGGGCGAATATACGCTTCAAGTAGGGAAGAAAAAATTCGCTAAATTAAAGGTGGATTAATGAGTATAAAAATAGGCAAACACGAGATTGCGCACCCGATAATTCAAGGCGGCATGGGACTTGGTATCAGCTGGGACAAGCTAGCCGGCAATGTCAGCCTAAACGGCTGTCTAGGCGTCATTAGCTCGGTCGGCACCGGCTACTACGAAAATCTTAAATTTGCCAAAAAATCGCTCGAGGGCAGACCATATCAAAGCGAGAATTTTTATAGCAAAGAGGCGCTTTTTGCCATCGTACAAAACGCCCGTAAAATTTGCGGCAATGCACCTTTAGGGATGAACGTAATGTGCGCAGCGAACGACTACGAGCGCATCGTGCGCGACACGTGCGAGGCCGGCATCGACATCATCATTAGCGGCGCGGGACTTCCTACCAATCTACCGGAATTTACGGCCGATTTTCCGGACGTCGCGCTCGTGCCTATCGTCTCATCCGCCAAAGCTCTTAAGATCATTGCCAAGCGCTGGAAGCAGCGCTATGACCGTATCCCGGACGCCGTAGTGCTCGAGGGTCCTCTTAGCGGCGGGCATCAGGGCTTTACTTACGAGCAGTGCGGCGATCCCGCGTTTGCGCTGGATAATCTAATCCCGCAAGTAAAAGCGGAAATTGCGCAATGGGGCAGCTTCCCGCTATTTGTCGCAGGAGGAATTTGGGATAAAACCGACATCGATCGCGTAAAAGCCCTAGGTGCGGATGGCGTGCAGATGGGCACGCGCTTCATCGGCACCTTTGAGTGCGACGCTGCGGAGGAATTTAAACAGGTGCTTCTTAACGCCAAAAAAGAGGACATCGAGCTTCTAAAATCGCCCGTAGGCTATCCCGCGCGCGGAATTCACACAAATTTACAAGATATGATCGCCGCAGGCACGGCGCCTAAAATCCGCTGTATCAGCAACTGCGTAAGCCCTTGCGAGCGCGGCAAAGGCGCTAACGCCGTAGGATACTGCATCGCAGACCGTTTAAGCGACGCGTATCTTGGCAAAACGCAAAGCGGTCTGTTTTTTACCGGCGCAAACGGCTGGCGATTAAACGAGATCATATCCGTGAAGGAATTGATAGAAAAACTTGTAAATGGCGAAGATAGTTAAAATTTTTCTAATCGCAGCTTTTAGCTGCGTATTGGCGTTTGGAGCTTCCAGCGAGGCGTTTTTTGCGAAATTCGACAAGGATTTCATCGTAGCGACGCCGAATTACAAGCGCTCGCTGCACAAGGAGCTAAAATCGCTTTACCAAGGCGCGTCCGATAAAGAGGTCCGCATCAAAGCGCTAAAGAGGCTAGTTTACAGCTCGAAAAATTTAGGGCTCGACTCCTCGCCCTACGAAAAGGAGCTCGCGCGCCTAAACATAAAGAGCGCGGATAAAACAAAGTCAAAAAGCTCTAGCGACGAGAGCAAACAAAGCTCAAACTCCGCCGAAAAGAAAAGCTCGAAAAATTCCAAAAAAGCAAGCTCCGCTAGCAGCGAGGATTCCCAAGCTTCGGGCGGTTCCAAAACAAAGTCCGCAAAGAGCGAAAAAAGCTCCAAAGCTTCAGCCTCGGAAAATTCTAAAAGCTCTAAAAACTCCTCCGCCAAAAAAACGCAAGCTGCAAAAAACGCCGATCTAAGCTCGCTTTCTAAAGAGGATTTAGAATTTTTACGCTCGACTAGACCGGTCGGCGCTGACGAAGTCGTAGATGCCCAAGAGGACGATAGCGGCGAGGACGCAATCTCTCAAAACGAAGACGATGACGCCGCCACGGATCAAAGCAGCGAGCTTAGAAAAAGCAGCGTCAAAAAAGCGGACAAAAGCGCCCAGCTTGCGCTAAATTCTCTGCGCGGCGATAAAAACGAGATCGTGCTTGAGTTTAACCGCGATCTAAAGCGCGGCGATTATAAAGATTTTACGATCGCAAGTAGCGATAATTTTCGCTTCGTGATTGATTTTAGCGCGCGGCAAAAGTCACAAAAAACGCGGCTTAAAGATAGCTTTGTTAGCGATGTACGCGTCTCGCAATACAACGACAAGACCGTGCGCATCGTACTTAGCGACTCGAAAGAATTCAACGCAAACGTTGAAATTAGCGGCAATATGATGATTTTAAGTACGGCTGAAGGCTTAAAAGCCGCAAAATCTGCGCGCGCAGAAAAAAACAAGGATCAAAAATCAGGGCGCAATCGCAAACGCGAGCAAGATAGCGAGCCGCAAATCAGCACTATAGATGAATCTCAAGGCGCCAAATCGGTCTCCGTAGCCGCCGGTAAAATTTACAAATCCACCAAGGGCAAGCTCATCGTAATCGATCCAGGTCACGGCGGCAGCGATTCGGGCGCAGTCGGAAACGGGCTGAAGGAAAAAAATGTCGTGCTAGCCACATCCAAAAAACTCGGTGCGCTGCTTACCAAGCGCGGCTACAAGGTGCTTTATACGCGCAGCACCGACGTTTTTATAAATTTAAGGTCGCGCACGATATTTGCCGGCAAAAAGAACGCCGATATGTTTATTTCGATCCACGCAAATGCCGCTCCTAACGCTAGCTCAGCACTTAAAATGAGCGGCGTGGAGACCTTTTTCTTAAGCCCGGCTAGAAGCGAGCGCAGTAAAAACGCCGCCGCGCTCGAAAACAGGGGCGATTTGGAGGATATGAATACCTTCTCGAAGCAGACCTTCCTCAATTTCTTAAATCGCGAGAAGATAATCTCCTCAAACAAGCTTGCCATCGATATTCAAAGCTATATGCTAAGCTCGGTAAAAAAGAGTTTCAAAAGCAAGGACGGAGGCGTGCGCGAGGCGCCATTTTGGGTGCTGGTGGGCGCTACGATGCCCGCGGTGCTCGTGGAGATGGGCTACATCACGCACCCGCAGGAGGGTAAAAATTTAGGCAAAAGCGCCTATCAAGACCGCATCGCTCAGGGTATCGCAAACGGCGTGGACGCGTACTTTCAGAAAAACAAGTGATGAAATTTTACGCGCTGCGATTTTACGAGCGAGATAAAATTTTATTTTGGCGCCAAGATTTGCTCCGCAGATAAATTTTAGCTGGCGCGATAGCTCTTGCGGATAAACACGGTGCGGAGGCGGTAAATTTAAAATTTTAAAGCCCGCCGCGCTAAATTTAAAACAAAACGTGCGGCGCTGCGCGCAAAAATCCGCCCGCGCGCTAAATATTTACTGCGGGCGGGTAAATTTTGCGGAGCATCTTGCGGCGTATACGAGCTAGAACGGCTTAGACGCGGAACTTTTAGCGCAGCTTGGCGTAAAATTTTGAAGTACGGACTTGGCGCTACTTGACGCAGCCAAGCTGCGACTGGCGGTTAAATTTACCGACAGGATCGCATTTGGGTCGCGCGAAAATAACGATTTAGTCGCGCTAATGCGAGCCGTGTTTCAAACCGCGTCCGCGCAATTAGAATGGCGCTTTAAGTTATAAGCGTGCATATTGTGCCGGCGCCGCTTAAGCGCCGCGGTAGCGCTCTGAAATTTCGCGCCATGTTCGCAAAGCGGCGATATTTACATAATGCTGCGGACATGGCGGTTGCAACGCGCCGATACTTGCGCCGCATGCGTATGAATGCGCATAACCGAATCGGTAAATTTAAAGATAAATTTTAAAAGG
>NZ_CALHHT010000224.1 GCF_938031315.1 uncultured Campylobacter sp. | reverse complement strand
GCTATTTTATCTTTGAAAATGCCCCCGTTACCGACGATGAGATGAGCGAAGCGGGGCTTAGGCAGGCGATAGAGAGCGGCGAGTTTTTCGTGCTCTATCAACCGATAATCAGCGGAGCTCAAATTTACGGCTACGAGCTGCTTTTGCGCTGGAAGCGCGGCAGCTTGGGCGTTTTACTGCCGCAGGATTTCTTTCCTATCATCGGCGAGCCGCAGCTTGAGCTTCTGATATCAAAATTTGCCTTTTCCAAGATGTTGGAATTTAACGAGCAGACTGGCGCAAACTGCTCCATAAACGTGAGTCTTACGGTGCTTGCAAGCGACGAATTTTACGGTCTGGTAGCGCGCAGATTGCGAAGCGCGGGCGAGCGGCGCGGGGAGCTGATGTTTGAGATTACCGATTTTAGCGAAGAAAGCTATCAAAGTTTTATCCCCGTGCGCAAGCGCTACGCGGATCTTGGAATTAAATTTGCGCTTAATAACGCAAACGCGCAAAACGTGCAGTTTTTGGCAAATCAGCCCTTCGATCTTATCAAGATCGATCGCGCCCTTTGCCTTAATATCGGCAAGAAAAAGGACGGCATCCGCGCGATGGTGGAGATCACGGGCAAGCTAAAGCGGGAGTTTGGATTCGCAGTAGGTGCTCAAGGCGTCGAAAATGCGCTATCGCTGCGGCTTTTAAATAATTTGAAATTTAACTATCTGCAGGGAAATTTTATCGCCAAGGCTCTGGATCGCAAAGAGATAGACGCTTTCATCGCGCGTTTTAAAGATACGCCCAAGCTCGCAGCTATCGACAAAGATGAGTTTATTAGCTTTTTAAATGCGCTTGATTACAAAGAGCTTGCTTTAAGCTTCGTTTCGCGCGCCGATGCAGGCGATTTGAGCCCAGGAGAGTTTGAAGGCTTTAGGGCAAAATTCGGCGAAATTTTAAACAAAACTCAAAGCGCGGGCAGTGAAAAATTTGCGCTAAATACAGAAATACGTAAGCAAATTTTAGATATTCTTTCGCTTGATTACTGCGTTTTGGCAAGCTTCATTCAGAGCTTTAAAACGCGGCTGAATCAGTTCATAAGCGATTTGGAGGCAGCATGATAGATAGCGTTAGCGCCGATTTCGATCACGAGATACCAAACGGCTCGAGGCTGTATTTCGGAAAGAGCGCGCAGCTCAAGCGCGAGCTGGAAAATAAAGCGAGCGAAATCCTCGTTAAAAACGGCTTTAGCGAAATTTTAACGCCATATTTTTCATATCATCAGCACCTAAGCGTCGCGCCGCAGAAGCTTCTAAAGCTCTCTGATCCCACGAACCACGAGCTTGCGCTTCGCGCAGACAGCACCGTGGACGTCGTACGTATCGTGCGCAAGCGGCTGAAAGACGATAAGCTAAGGCGGCTATTTTACGTTCAGCCGACCTTCAAATACCCAAGCGACGAGTTTTATCAGATCGGCGCGGAGCTGATCGGAGAGAAAAATTTGCCCCTTGCGATTAAAATCGCGCAGGAATTTTTTAAAGAATTTGATCTTATGCCCGCGCTTCAACTAAGCAATATCGAAATTCCTAAAAAAATTTGCGAAATTTTAAACCTGCCGCTTGAAATTTTTGAAAAGGGCAAGATTGAGACGCTGCTTGAGCAAAATTTGCCTTGGCTGGACGCTACGGCTCGCGCCACGTCGTTAAAGGACGTGCAGGCTCTGCGTGCGCAGGTGCCTGAAGAGCTAAAGCCCTGCTTAGATGAAATTTTAAACCTAGGCGTGGATTATGAGCATATCCGCGTTTCGCTGCTGTATTACTCTAAAATGCGCTATTACGACGCGCTATTTTTTAGATTTTTAGACGCGGGCGCGGTGTATTGCAACGGCGGAAATTACGAAATAGACGGGCTAAAATCCAGCGGCTTTGCGCTGCTAGTGGATGCTTTGATAGAAAAAATTATGCAAAAGGATGAGAAATGAGCAAAGTTGACGTAGTCATCGGCGCCCAGTGGGGCGATGAGGGCAAGGGCAAGATCGTAGATATGATAAGCGCGAATTACGATTTCGTATGCCGCAGCAGCGGCGGGCACAACGCAGGTCACACCATCGTCATAAACGGCGAGAAATTTGCGCTGCATCTGGTGCCTAGCGGCGTGCTTCATAAAAATATCATCAACATCATCGGAAACGGCGTCGTGATCAACCCCGACGTGCTGATTACCGAGATGGCGCAGTTTGAAAATTTAAAAGGCAGATTTTTCATAAGCGAGAAGGCGTTTTTAAATTTACAGTACCACTCGCTGATCGATCAGGCGCGTGAAAAGAGCAAGGGCGAGCTTGCGATCGGCACCACCGGCAAGGGCATAGGACCTGCGTATGCCGATAAGATTGCACGCACGGGACACCGCGTAGCGGAGCTTTTGGAGCCTGAAAGGCTCGCCGAGGCGCTATCGCGGGATTTTGCTTCGCATGAGAGCGTTTTTGAAAAAGCGGGGGTTAAAATTCCTAGCAAGATTGAAATTTACGAGGAGCTAAAGCGCTATAAAAGCGCGCTCGAGCCATACATCGCCGATACCACGCACATGCTGTGGAAGGCGCTTGATTACGACAAGCGCGTGCTCGTAGAGGGTGCGCAAGGAAGCCTGCTTGATATCGATCACGGCACCTATCCTTACGTCACGAGCTCGACTACTATCGCGGGCGGGGCTTGCAGCGGGCTCGGGCTCGCGCCGAAAGATATCGGCACGGTGATGGGAATTTTAAAAGCCTACACCACCCGCGTGGGCAACGGCGCGTTTCCTACCGAGGATAAGGGCCCGCAAGGCGAGGCGATGCGCGAGATCGGCAAGGAGTACGGCACCACGACGGGCAGGGCGCGCCGCTGCGGTTGGTTCGACGGAGTGGCTACGAAATACGCCGTGCGCCTTAGCGGCATCGACAAGCTCGCGCTTATGAAGCTTGACGTCTTAGACGGCTTTGAGAGCATTAAAATTTGCCGCGCGTATCGCTACAAGGGTGAGGAGATCGATTATTTCCCGATCGATTTGGAAGTTGCCGAGCCGGTTTATGAGCAGATGCCGGGTTGGGACAGCGTCAAGGGAATTTCAAAATTTGAGGATCTGCCGCAAAACGCGCAAAATTATATCCGCAAAATAGAGGAGCTAAGCGGCGCGAGGGTGGGCTTCATCTCCACAAGCCCGGAAAGAAGCGACACGATAATTTTATAAACCCGGTGAAATTTTAAAATTTCACCCGTTGCGGGCGGCGCGACCGCTCATAGAACTGAATTTAAAGGAACGATCATGCGAATACGACTACCACACGTGCCATATATCGCGCATAAAATAGCGCTGGATCTGCTAAACTCCGGCTGCGTTACGCTCGGTGCGGGCATAGAGCCCGTCGCCAAGGAAGCGGACGAGATCATAAGGGCCGATCTACAAAAAGAAAGAGCGATAGACGAGCGCGCAAACGAGCTGATAGATGAGCGCATAAGCGAGCTAGATGAGATGAGCGTGAATAAAAAAGATATGTTTTGGCTCATCAAACGCCACATCGCAAACGACGAGAATTTTGAGCTAAATTTCGAGGATCGCTACGGCACCATATCGCATAAAATTTTAGAAACCGTTTGGAAGAAAAATTTGATCGATTACAAAGTCTCCGAAAACAGGTTAAAGACGATAATTTATAACGCGATCGAGGAGTATTTGAAAAGCTACCAAAAGATCGAGGACGAGGTCTATGAAAAGATCGAGGGCTATAAGCAAAAATTGATCCCAGGCACCGAAGAATACGAGCTTGTGTTTGAAAAGCTCTACGAAGAGGAGCTAAGAAAACGGGGCATGCTGTAATGAATGCGTATATCTACATAGAAAACGGCATCTATCTGCAAGCCAAGGCGTTCGGCAAGGGCGGCAGCGCATTCGGCGAGCTCGTGTTTAACACCTCCGCCACGGGCTACGAGGAGATCATCTCAGATCCGAGCTACGCGGGACAGTTCATCATCTTTACGATGCCCGAAATCGGCATCGTAGGCATCAACGAAAACGACAAGGAAAGCTCCAAAATCCACGCCAGCGGAATTTTCGTAAGAAATTTTAACAACGAGCCTTCAAATTTCCGCTCGCAGATGAGCCTAGAAGATTATTTTCTGCAAAACGGAAAATTCGGCGTTTACGACATCGACACCAGATTTTTAACCAAGATGCTGCGCGATCAGGGCAGTTTGCGCGCCTTCGTCTCTACCGAGATCAGCGATAAGGCGGCTCTTAAAAAGGCGCTTAGCGAGTCTGCGCGCATAGAGGAGATCAACTACGTAAGCATCGTAAGCACGAAGGCGCCGTATAAGCACACATCTGGTCGCTGGGACGCCACGCGCGGAAGCTACGCTCAGCCCGCAAGCTGCGGCAAAAAGATAGCCGTGATCGATTACGGCGTAAAGCGAAACATCCTAAACGAGCTTTGCGATCTGGGGCTCAGCGTCGAGGTTTTTCCGCATGACGTTACGGCAGAGAGCCTGATTGCTAAGCTTAAAGATGGGCAGATCGACGGCGTGTTTTTATCAAACGGCCCGGGCGAGCCGCGCATGCTCAAAGAGGAGATCGCGCAGATCAAAAAGATGGTCGAAGCGCGCGTGCCGATTTTTGGAATTTGCCTGGGTCATCAGCTGCTAAGCAACGCGATGGGATATGAGACTTACAAGCTGAAATTCGGCCAGCACGGCGCAAACCACCCCGTGCAAAACCTGCGCACCAAATCGATCGAGATCACCGCGCAAAACCACAACTACAACGTCCCCGAAACCATCGCGCAGATCTGCGAGATCACGCACCGCAATCTTTTCGACGGCACGATTGAGGGCGTGCGCTACAAAGACTATCCCGTATTTTCGGTGCAGCACCACCCCGAAGCCAGCGCAGGGCCTACCGAGAGCAAATATATCTTTAAAGAATTTCTTGAAATTTTATGATTTTTGAAATTTTGCCTGCACTAAATTTTATCGCAGTCGCGCGGTAAAATTTTAAATTTACGGCAAGCTTTAAATTTTTAACGCGGTCTTTGCATTGTAAATTTAAAGCTCGTCGCAGCCTGGATAATCGCAAGTCGGAGTAGTGAGTAAAGCACGCTTTTGCGAACTAAGGATTGTCGCGGTGATTTTGGATTAAGCAGCTTTTTGGATGAAACAGATCTGCGCTAGTCGCGATTTTAAATTTAAACTGGCTGCGCGCCGCATGCTTTTCATTCGTGTGATTTTTGCATCCGCTTAGCTTTTAAGCGCACGCGCGGCTAAATTTCATGCGTTTTAAATTTAAAAATTGGGCTTGGTGCGCTTAGCTCTTTCAAAATAGATCCTGCGGTACATTTAGCATGGCTTCAAGCTCTTTAAATTTGACGAACCATTTTGTTGCCGTTAAAAGTTTCGCTAGCAAGCTGCCCTGTCGCTCGTAAAATTTTTTCTAGCGCCGTTCGCTCACTAAAATCTTATTGACGCAGTTTTGCCAGTTATGCCTAGTTTTTTGGTAAACTATACCTGCCCTTAAAATCTTATCAGCGCTGTTTTTATTTCTCTCTAAAAGCCATTTGCCTAAAATAAAATTCCACTCCGCCGCGTAGTGAAATTTTACCTGCGTTTGCTTTGAAATTTTACTTTCAGCCGCTCTTAAATCTCTTTCGCACCGATAAGATTTAGCCCGCATCACTTTAAATTTTTGCTCTATCCCTAGGCTGCGGTTTTTATCCACGCTTCTTTTTTAATCCCGCCCATATTTGCACCTAAAATAAGAGTTGTGTTACTTTATGAAATTAAATTTTTAACTTAACATTGTTTTAAGCTCAATAAAAGAGAAAATTTGAAAGAATTTCGTTTGAAATTTCGCCTTGAGGGGTCTGCTATGAGCTGCGCTTTAAAAGAGCTGGACGTCTTGCTAGTCGAGGATGATACTAAATTGCTAGCCTCGCTGCATAAGGCGTTTGAGGGTATTTTTAATAACGTTTACAATGCCCAAAACGGGCTTGAAGGTGTAAAAAAATTCAAAAAATTTAGCCCTAATCTCGTCATTACCGACATTTTAATGCCGATCGAGGATGGGCTTGAGATGATACGTCAGATCAAGCAGATCTTCCCGCATGCCCCAATCGTGGTGCTTAGCGGCTTCAGTAGGGAGGAGCAGCTAAAAGGCGTTATGGAGATTGGCGTCGAGCGGTATTACTTTAAGCCGGTAGATGTCACCGCGTTTGTGCTAGAGATAAGTGCGCTGATGAAGTCTAAGCTGAACTCTGTACGAGTCGTAAATATGGGTGCAGGCTACGTATTTGACGGGCTTCGCCGTATTTTGCTGAAGGATGGCGAGCAGATCGTGCTTACTAAAAAGGAGCTTTCTTTTGTCTCGCTGCTAGCCAGTCGCGTGGGCGAGCTGGTACTTTACGAGGAGATCAAGCGTTATGTTTGGACTGAAGGAGCCGTAAGCGATACGGCGCTTCGTACCTTCGTCAAGCGTATCCGCGATAAAGTGGGTGGTGAAATCATAAAAAATGTCCCGAGCCTGGGATACAAGATCGAGCTTGAGCCCGCTTAAATTTGATCGCGTTTTTGCCGCTTTGTAATTTATGGAATTGCACTTGTAAAATTTTGCGTCGAAATATGTCGCGACATAATGTGTAGCGAGGCATATTTCCGCGCTCAAAGCGCCGCAGATTAAAATTTTACGCTCATCCAACTTGCTAAATTTGACTTGATAAAATTTAGCCTCTCAAGCTTTTCAAAAACTTCTTTGCTTAAAAGCCCAAACTAAAAATTTCTTGCTAAAATATCGCAAAATTCCGCGTTCTGCGAATCACTCTAAAGGATTTGTTTTGAAAAATTTGCCCTCTAAAAATCTCTTTGTCTACACTAGCTCGCGTGCGCTACGCGCGGCGCTGCAAAGCGAGGGCGGCGGCGTGCTGGCGCCCAGGATTACGTTGGCGGAATTCTACGAAAAGGCGCTTTTTGTGCCGGATCTTGTCGCTTGCGGCGAGATAGACCGCGCGCTTTTTATGAAGCAGGCGGTGAGCGAGAGCAAGCGCGCGGACGAAAGGCTTAAATTCCCTAGCGAGCTTTACGAGTTTATGCGCAACCGCGAGTATCTTTTTGGTTTTTTCAAGGAGCTTGCGGCGGAGCGCGTAAGTATCGATGCGCTCGATCTTAGCGACACCTACGCGTGGTACGCCGAGCATTTTGAAATTCTGCGAGAGCTAGCAGGGGCGTATGCAAGGATTCTGCGTGAGCATGGATTTTACGACGAGATCACGCTACCCGCGCATTATGAGCTAAATGAGTCCTATTTGCGTGGATTTGAGCGGATAGAAATCAACATCGACGGCAATCCTAGCGCATTTGAGTTCGAGGTTTTTAAGCGCGCTGCGGAGCTGAGCGAGGTCGTACTGAGCTTTAGAGCCACGACTTTAAATTCCAAGCCCGTGCGCGCGGTGGAGGAGCTTTGCGGCATAAGTCTAGAGTTAGGTTTTGCCTACCGCCTAAATCTTAGTACGGGTGAAATTCTAAGTCGAGAGCTGCTAAGCGTGGGCGGAGCGGTTGTGTGTAGAGGCTTTGAGTTGCGAAGCTTGCAGGCTAGCTACGTTTTTGAAAAAATTTCATCCTTTGTGCGCGCGGGCATCGCGCCGGAGAGCATCGCGGTGATTTTGCCCGACGAGAGCTTTGCCGGCACACTGCGGCTTTACGACGAGCGCATCGCAAGGGCTCGCGGTTCGCACAGGCTGCTAAATTTTGCGATGGGAGAGAAGCTTAAAGATAGCCTATTTTACGTAACGCTAGAGAAAATTTCGCAGTGCCTAAAAGAAGCGCGCACGCCGAAATTTGGCGTAGATTACCGCGCATTCAAAAGTCCGGATGGAGGATCTTTAGATACGGAGGATTCCGCGGTACAGCAAAATTTAGCGCTAGGTAATTTCGCTTCCGAGAATTCTATTTCACAAAATTTTGCACAGCAAAATTCCGCGTTTGATTGCGAAATTTTTTCAAATTCTAAAGCGGATTTAAATTTTATATCTGCGGGGGCGTTTGAAAATACGGAAAATTTTGAAATTCTGCGTGAAATTTCGGCAGAACGCACGAATAGCGCGGAAGAGCAAAGCTTTTCGGTAGAGTTTGCAGAGTTTCAAGAGTCCTTGGAGTGTGCGCAGCAGCGCGATTATTTGGCTCGTGCAAAACGGCAGGAGCTTTTAAAGAAGCAGCAAGAGAGCCTACGATACTCTATGCAACTGGAGCATATAGAGCTTGAGGAAGAAGATGGATATTCAAAAAGCCCTAAACAGCGCGATCGCTTTAGGCGCTCTAAAATACGCGAGGGCGCAGATGAGTATCCGCAGCGCCCAAACCCGCAGGAGCTTGATCTGTTTTTTGCGAGTGTGGGCGTGGATGAGGCACTTTTTGGCGAGTTTGCGCGCGATTTTACAAAGCAAGTAAGCTTTGAGCATTTTGCGGCACTAATTGTAAAGCTTGCTTGTTTACCTAAAATTAGCGACGCGCTGCTGCAAGAAAAGCTAAAAGAGCCGCTATATCTAATTAAAATTTTGCTTCGAAAATTTAAAGACGAAAACCTAAGCTTGGGCAATCTAATCGATCTTTTTTTGTTAGAAATTTCGCGCATTAAGCTTGATGATGTTCGTGGCGGAAAGGTCACGGTAATGGGGCTTTTAGAGAGCCGCGGACTGCAATTTGACGGCGTGATAATCCCCGATTTTAACGATGATCTAGTGCCAAAGCGCAGTAGCGGAGAGATGTTTTTAAACTCTGCTTTGCGCGCTAGAGCAGGGCTCATCAGCCATGCAGACCGCGAAAATTTACAAAGATTTTACTACGACGGCTTGCTAAGAGGCGCTAAAAAAAGCGCGATTTGCTATCTGCAAAGCGTCGAGAAGTTGCCTTCGCGGTTTTTGAAAAGCTTTGAAGTGCGACAAGACGCGGAATTTTCGCAGGAGGATTATTTGCGGCTTTTTGGGAGAGAGGAATTTAAGCCCGCCTTATGCGGACAAGAAGATCCCGTGGCTCGCCATGATTTTTTTGCCGAGGAGCTATCGTTTTCGCGGCTGGATACGTTTTTAGAATGCAAGAGGAAGTATTATTACCGCTACGTTTTCGGGCTGAGGGAGGGGCTAAAATTTGGCGAAGACAATGCGCTTTTAGGCAAAATTTTACATACGAGTTTTCAGTGTTTATATGAGCGAGCGGGGATGAAATTTAGCATGGAAAAATTTCGCTCTATTTATTCGCAGCTTGCGCGAGAAGCGGGCATCGCGCGCTTTGATGCAGAGCTTGAGCTAAAAGCTGTAGAAAAGCTAGCTAGGCTTTTGGAAGGGCATGAGCAAATTTGGAGCTTTAGCGGTAGTGAAGTATCGCTAAAAGGCGAGCTTGACGGAGTGCGGCTGAGCGGGCGGATCGACCGCATCGACGAAGATAAGGCAGGGCGGAAGTTTATCATCGATTACAAACGCGGGTCAGCTAAAAAGCATATGGAAAAATTCCAGCTTACATTTTACCGCGCGCTTTTAGCCCAGGAATGCGAATGCGCCTATCTGTCGCTAAAAGATTGCGCGTTTGCGGCTCCTGGCGACAAAACGCCTAGCTTAGAAAACCTGCGCGAGACGCTAAACTCTATCGGCAAGGAATTTGCAAGCGAGGTCGCTTTTACGCGCACGGAAGCGGTGCAAAGCTGCGAATACTGCGATTATAAAATCATTTGCAAGGGGCAGATTGATGGCAAAATTTGAAAATTATCTGGCGCTTGAAGCGAGCGCAGGCAGCGGCAAGACCTTCAATCTCGCAGTAAGGTTCATCGAGCTGGTGCTAAAAGGCGAGCCGATCAATGAAATTTTAGCTCTTACCTTTACCAAAAAAGCTGCTGCTGAGATGAAAACGCGCATCGTGGAGAAATTTCAAAATTTGTTGATTTTGCAGGATAGCTCGCTAAAGCCTAGCGCCGAGCTGGCGCAAATTTGCGAGGATCTAAATATGAGCGCGGATGAGGTTTTGGCGGCTCAAGAGCGGCTGAGCCCAAAATTTTTAAGCGAAAGCTTAAATATTTTTACCTTTGATGCGTTTTTTGCAAAGGCTCTGCGCTCCTTTGCGCTAAACAGCGGCATCGATCCCGATTTTGAAAACGATGAAGGGATTTTGAGTGTGCAGCAGGCGGCGTTTTTAGGCGCGATTTGTAAAAACGAAGCGCTATTAAGAGAGGTCGTGGATTATGTAAGCGACTCAGGAATGACAAAGAGCGAGTTTTTAAATAGCTTGCAAAGCATTTGGAGAGGCGATATAAGCATAAATCCGCCCACGCTTCCCGCAAACTCCGCACTGGCAGAGATAAATGAAATTTTATCTCGCTTGCAAAAAGCGGCGAGAGATGCGGGCGTAAGTGCTGGAGCCATAAATGGGCTAAGCCCTGTTAGTGATCTGTCAAAATTATCCTCTGGTTTCATTCTTTCGGCTCTTGCCAACGGCAGTTTCGATTATCCGCGCTCACAGCTTAAAAAAATTTCGCATCTTGACGGCGAGTTAGCAAGGCTAAAAGACGCCATAGCTCGCGAAATAGCGTGGATGGATGCGACATATGCGGCTAAGCTGGCAGGACTAATTAAAATTTATGCCGAAGCGCTTAAATCGGTGCAGCGCAAAAGCGGCAAGCTCACGTTCGGCGATGTCACCGCAGCTGTGCACTCGCTGCTAAATCCAAACGCAGAGGCGTTACAGGGCAACCGCGAGCTTTTGTATTTCAGGCTCGATTCTAAAATCACGCATATTTTAATTGACGAATTCCAAGATACCGACATTTGCCAGTATGAAATCATGCTGCCGCTAATCTCTGAGGCGCTTGCTGGCAAAGGGGCGGAAGAGCGCTGTGGCAGCTTTTTTTACGTAGGCGATAAAAAACAGAGCATCTATAAATTTCGCGGCGCGGAGAGAAAAATTTTTGATATATTGCGCGAGCAGTTTAGTCAAATCAAAACGCAGAGCCTGCCGCGCAATTATCGCAGTTTAAAACTTATCGTAAAATTTGTAAATGAGATCTTGCGCGATAAATTTGCGTCTTATGAAGATCAAATCGCAGCAAATAAGCTAGATAGCGATCTGCCCGCTTCGGTGCTGCAAAAAATCAAGGACTATCCGCTTTCTCATCCGCGAATGCCGCTATTTGAGGTGCAAAGCGACGATTACGGCTACGTAGCGGCATTTTCATACGACGACGTGCTAAAGGGGGCTGCGGAGCAAGCGCGCAGGCTTGTTGAGGAGTGTGGCGTGAGAGCTGATGATATCGCGATTTTATGCTGGAAAAACGAGCATGTAAGCGCGCTAAAAGAGATGCTATCGGAATTTTGCGAGGTTTGCAGCGGCTCAAATAAGGCTCTGCGTTGCAGCGAGCAGGTAAATGCCGTAATTCAGTACGCGAAATTTTGCGTAGGTGGCGATGAAATTTATCTGCGAAACGCCGAAGCGATTTTGGGTAGGCGGCTTAAAAAGATAGTGGTCGATCTGCATAAAAATGCGCAAAAAACGGCAGAATTTATAGCTAGCGCGCTGAAATTAAATTTTGTCGATCCGGATCTGCTGCTTTTTTTTGAGACGCTGGCAAAATTTAATAGTTTTAGCGAGTATCTGTTTGCAAACGACGAAACGGAGGTATTTGCCAAGGAACAAAGCGGCATTAAAATTATGACCGTGCATAAGTCCAAGGGGCTTCAGTTCCCGCACGTAATCGTCTGCGACCGCATCGGAGGAAAAGACCGAGGCGAGAGCTCAAAGCTCGCGACGGACTATGATTTCGCCACGCATAAGTGGAGAATTTTTTATAAATTTGCGAGCAGAAAGAGCCTGGATACGGAATTTGCGGCATTAATGGATGAAAACGATCGCTCTGCGCATGAAGAGGATATAAATAAGCTCTATGTGGCATTTACCCGCGCCGAACGCTCGCTCATCATCGTAAAACGCTCCGAGGCAAAAATAGATCAATACAATTATAGCTTTTTTTCGCCTTACGCTAAAAAGACCAAGGGTGCGGGCATCGTGAAGTGGCTGGATATCCCGGATTTTCAATACGGCTACTTAATCCCAAGCTTCGTAAAATCAGAAGAGCAGTCGCCGCAAAAAAAGATCGCGCTCGTAGCGGGCGAGCCTCAAGGCGCGCAAGAAAAGGCTAGCGGGGGCGAAGCGGAGGCGCTAAGCGCGATATATTTCGGCGAGGCGCTGCACTATGCTCTGGAGATGAGCGAAGGATTTGCGGCGGATGAAATTTTACGCGGAGTAAGCCTGGCAAGAGGACGCTACGCTAAATTTTTAAATGACGCGGATTTTGAAAATATCGCGGCACGGGCTCTTAGCCTAAGCAAAAACGAGGAATTTTTAGCTCTGATAAGAGGCGCTCAAGCTTATAAAGAGATGCCGATCAAAAGCGCGGAGGGTGAACTTTTGCGCGTGGATCTGGCGTGCTTTGGGCAGGATGAAATTTTGCTTTTTGATTACAAAAGCTCCGAAAAATACCTCGCGCAAAACAAAGCTCAAGTGGCGCGGTATAAAAGCGTAATCCGCGAGTTTTATCCGCATGCGCGGGTGCACGCCTTCGTGCTGGTTCTCGAAGCTGCGGGCGCTAAGCTGATCGAAGTAAATGAGGAGGGATAAAATTTTAAAGCTTAGATGAAATTTGAGCGCAGATATATTAAAGATAGCTTAAATTAAGCTATACGTAAGGATATTTCTATATAATCACAGCTCAAATTTTAATAAGGCGGAAACCATGACAGAAATTACAAAGCCTAGCGAAGTTAAGCGCGACTGGGTCGTTATCGACGCGACCGACAAAAGATTCGGTAGGATGCTTACCGAAGTTGCGGTATTGCTACGCGGCAAACACAAACCAAGCTACACTCCAAACGTGGATTGCGGAGACTACGTCGTTATCATCAACGCTTCAAAAGCCGTATTTACCGGCAATAACAAAGGCGACGACAAGCTTTATCACAGCTACTCGGGCTATTTCGGAAGCGTAAAGAGCGTGAAATTTCAAGACCTGCTTAAAAACAATCCCGCAAAGCTCTATAGACTTGCGGTTCGCGGCATGCTTCCTAAGACGAAGCTCGGCAAGGCGATGATCAAAAAGCTATTCGTATATGAAGGCGGCGAGCACCCTCATACTGCGCAAACAACTAAAAAAGGAAAATAATCATGGCGACAATTTATGCAACCGGAAAGAGAAAAACTGCCGTAGCTAAGGTTTGGGTAAAACCGGGAAGTGGCAAGATCGTAGTAAACGGTATGGATCTAAACACCTGGCTAGGCGGTCACGAAGCGATCAAACTAAGGGTCGTTCAGCCGCTTTTAGCGACTAAACAAGAGACCTCGATGGATATCACCGCGCAGACTTTGGGCGGCGGATATTCGGCTCAAGCGGATGCGCTAAAGCACGGAATTTCAAAAGCACTTGCGGCTATGGATAAAGATTTTAGAGCGGCTCTTAAGCCAAAAGGTCTGTTAACTCGCGATAGCCGCGTGGTCGAGCGAAAGAAATTCGGTCGCCGCAAAGCGCGAAGAAGCCCGCAATTCTCCAAGAGATAATGGTTTTTTTACAAAATTTGCGGCAAAATTATCGCATATTTGTAAATTCTTTAAAAATTTTATGGTAATATCAAACCAACTTTATTTGAAAGGATGTTTAATGAAAAAAGTTTTACTTGCATTAAGCTTGTGTGCATCTAGCGCGTTGCTCGCTACAGATGCTGATTATCACTGGGAGATTACCCCTACTGTCGGTGGAGTGACTCATGAGGGAAATATGGATTTGGATTCGAATTTTATGTTCGGTCTACGTCTTGCCAAAAATCTACAAGATTCGTTTATCGATCAAGTAGAGGTTGGTTTTGATTACTCTCGCAATATTGGCGTAGAGGATTTAGCTCACAGAGTAGGCAACGATAAGCCTGACGCTAAATATTATCACATCAATACTGTAAAAGACTTGGTAAATTTTACCGATAATTTCAAATTATACGGCTTGCTAGGTCTTGGATATATGGATTACACTAAAGACGTTTACAACGATGGCGACCAAGATAGCGGCTTCGGTCAATACGGCTTGGGTCTAAAATACTACATTACCGACAACTTCGCTACAAAACTTGAAGCACGCGATGCTATCAGATTTGACGACGGCAACCACGTATTATTCTATACTCTAGGCTTTGCAGTTGATTTTGGCAAGAGATATGCTGACGCAGCCCCAGCTGCCGCTCCGGCTCCTACAGGCTGCAAAGACGCAGATAACGACGGCGTATGCGATAATGTCGATAGATGCCCAGGCACACCTGCTGGCGTAGTTGTTGATGAATACGGCTGCGAGAAGGTTATTAGATTAAATTTGGGCGTAAATTTCGCTACAGATAGCTCAAAAATTTCCCCTGAGTTTATGAACCAGATCAAAAACGTAAGCGACGTGCTAGTAGCTCACCCTGATTACAAAGTAATCTTAGAGGGTCACACCGATAGCACCGGTTCGAATGCATATAATCAAAAGCTTTCCGAGCGCAGAGCTGCTGCAGTTGGAGGTGCGCTTAAGAGCTTCGGCGTAGATGCTAGCAGAATCACCACTGTAGGATACGGTGAGACTAAGCCTATCGCTACAAACGCTACTAAAGCAGGCCGCGCTCAAAATAGACGCGTCGACGCTAAATTTAGAAAATAATCTTTTCTAGATCCACATAAGCGGAGCTTCGGCTCCGCTTTTTTTATATCCAAATTAAATTTTAAAATGCCAAAATTCCAAATTACACTGCTTTTCGATCTGGACGGCACGCTCATAGACTCCACGCCCGCGATACTGGACGGCTTTCACTACGCGTTTGCGCATTTGGGCGCTGCAGAGCCTAGCGACGAAGCGATTAAAAGGCTTATCGGGCATCCGTTAGAAGTGATGTTTGAGCGTCTAGGTGTGACGCGCGATGTGCAGAATTTCGTGCTCGCCTACAAACAGCGATACGCGCAGATATTTTTGGATCAGACCGTTCTGCTAAGCGGTGCGTTCGAGGCGGTTCGTGCGGCGAGCGAGTTTGCAAATTTAGGCGTCGTGACGACCAAGACGTCGAAATTTTCTAAAATTTTATTGCAGCATCTGGGTATCGCGGAATTTTTCGGCACCATCGTCGGACGAGAGGACGTGCAAGATCCCAAACCAAGCGCCGAACCGATCTTAAAGGCGCTCGAAAATTTAGGAATTTGCGGCGCGACTGCTAGCAAAAGCCCGCATGCGGCTCGCGGTAAAACTCACGACGCGACTGCCGATGAAAATACAAGTGCTACTAACAGGAGCGCGATTTTGAGTGAAATTCCGCCATCCGATCTACCGAGTATTCTTGCGCTTGATCCTGATCCTAGCAAAGTTTACGAGCAAAATTTAAGCAGCATCGCGAGTCAAAATTCTGATAGAATTTCGTTTAAAAATTTAAGCGAAGCGATTGGTATTAAATATAAAGCTGGCGATAATAGCCAAAAGAGCGGTGTCAGCATCGAGGGCGAGAGCGATAAAGGCGGCGCGCGCGGCGGTAAAATTTATGATGCACATGAGCTAAATTCCACTCCTTGTTATGACAAAATTTGCAGTGACGAAATCCTGTCTTCTGTTAGCCAAAATATCTTTATGATCGGCGATACACTACTTGACGCCATCTCGGCAAAGTCGGCAGCGGTGCGAAGCGTGGGCGTAAGCTGCGGCTACGGCAGTACCTCGGAGCTACGGGCGCATTTCGAGTTCGTATGCTCGGACGCAAAAGAGGCGGTTGAGCTGATACGCAAAATTTCATCTAAATTTTAGGCGCGATAAAGCGAAATTTTACCTAGTTTCGATGCGCTATTTTTGCAAATACTTATAAGCGAACCCGTGCCCGAAATTTAAAATTTGAAATTTGAAATTCCAATGAATTTTGCGTTTTAAACAGCGCGTGATATGAATTTGCTCGTGCTATTTAGCTGGAAAGCAAGGCGCTTTCTAAGTGTTCAAACGATGCGCGGAGTTAAATTCGCACATTTCTGCTCTAGTCTAGCAAAATAGCCCGTGCCGTATCAACGATGTATGAGAGATTTCACTCTGTTCGTCGTGCTTGATATGATTCGTCGAATGTTTGGTATTAACACAATATATGGGAAAAATTCCGTCGCAGTCAAATTTTATGCAATTTTACAATATCTTTTGAGCCTGCGAACGGCCTTTGCAAGAAATTTTATGCAAGCTTCGCACTCAAATTATATGGCTTTGATTTTAGTTTAGACCCACTTAATCGTGATAAATTTTACACTCCGCTTGAGGCGAGCATTTGGTAGGACTTTTGTGCGATCCTATCGCAAGTCTATTTGACGCTTATTTAGGGCGCTGCATTCCGGGTTTTGTCGCAATTATGTTCGCTGCGGATTTTCGGTGCGATTTATATCATTTAAGGCCGCGCCCGCGCCCAGCGAGCACTAAACATATATGTTTTGAAGACAGGCTTATATGCTAAAAATTTCATCCCGGAATAAATAGCTCGCAAAGGCGTAAATATAGGATAAACTAGCCAAATTTTAAAATTTAGCTCCGCGGCCCCGCGACGAGCAGCCATATTCTTTTATCGGAGCCTATGAAAGCAGCGTTAGCTTTTGCGTTTTAATTTTATCGTTTAGGCGCAGCAGGGCTTTAAATTTAATCTAAAATTTTGCAAAATTTTAAAATTCCGCCCGCTCTTATGCTTTTTTAAAGCAAAATTCTATAAAATACCGCTTCCGAAATGGGCTATCGTCTAATGGCAGGACAACAAACTCTGGATTTGTGAATATAGGTTCGACCCCTATTAGCCCATCCACTTAATTTTTAATCCCCTTTATCATAGCAGTGTTTGAAATTAATTTGCGCGTCATTTTTTGCAGATCGTGGCAGCATTCGCCGGCTAAGGCAAATTGCGCCAAGCCTTAAATACGCAAAATTTTATCGAGCCAATAAGTAAGTTGCCGCTTTAAAGCGGCGGATTATTTGATTTTTTCTTTGCCTTTGTAAGTGGCGATGCTTTGATACGAGCCATCCTTTTTAAACGCCACCACGTCATAGACCTCGGGCTGAGAGCCTTGCTCCATACCTGGCGCTTCTAGTGGCATGCCAGGTACTGCTATGCCGATGACGTCTTTAGGCTTATTTTTTAGTAACGTGCGGATCTCACCTGCTGGCATATGTCCTTCGACTACATATCCGTCTATGATCGCGGTGTGGCAGCTAGCGAGCTCGAGCGGAAGTTTGAACTCATTCTTCTTCTGGATAAGCGGCTCGTCAGCCAGCGAAATAATCTCGAC
>NZ_CALHHT010000223.1 GCF_938031315.1 uncultured Campylobacter sp. | reverse complement strand
TCGCGCGAGTTTAGCGGCACGAAAATACCGCCCGCGCCTTCGATCAGCGTGATTTCGCACTGCGCCGAATGAGCGTCGATAAATTTTAAAATTTCATCCGTCTTGATCTCTCGATGCTCTAAACTCGCGCTGTAATGCGGCGAAGCCGGAAATTTAAATGCATAAATCGGCGCAATGTCGCTAGCTGAGCTTACTTTAGCATACTCGCTTACATCCGGCGCGACAAGCTTGCCGCCGCTTATCTCGCATCCCGTCTGCACGGGCTTTAACGCGATTGCTGTGCGACCGCTTTGTAAAAACGCCCGCAGAAGCGAAGCCGTAACGAATGTCTTTCCTACCTCCGTATTCACGGCGGTTACAAAAAATTTCAATCTCGCTCCTTTAAAGCCCATCATAGCTGAAATCAAATAGCGGCGTTGAAAAGAGGTACCGCACTAAACCCAAGCGAATGTCGATCGCAGGTAAAGTAGGGCGGTCGACAAAAAGGACAAAAACATATAAAAGAAGAGATTCCTGCAAAGTAAGGCATAGCGCAGGAAGCGCAAATTTGGACGCATTATAAAATTTTAGCCTTTGCGGTTACGGATTTTATTTTGAGTTCGTAAATTTTCATGCGCTTTAATGATGCTCTGGAGGCGAACTCCACGCGCGACATGTAGTTTGGGGTGTATTTTTCGCATAGTATCCGCAGGGCGTAAATTTTACGCTCGTCATCTTCTATTTCACTTGCTTCGCAAACGGCGATCGCGCTGCGGTACTCCGTCGTATAAACTCTAGAGCCTAAAGCGGCAGCGTCGTTTGCGATAGATCGGTATTCTTCGTCGCTTGGGGTAGGAACGCGGTTATAGCTAACAAAAACCGCCGTTACCGCGCGTCCGTTTTGAAAGAGTTTTGCCTTTGTGCCGGCAGGCGCGCCGTGGATGTAAATAACGTCTGCATCGCGTACGGGCGAGATAGGCACGCTAAAAATTTCGCCGCTATCGTCTATGCAGCTAAGCGTAGCGTACTCGCTCTCGTCGATGATTTTTAACGCCTCATCTTCGCTTAGCTGCCTATCTCGTCTACGCATTTAGTCCATCTGGTTGCGTAGGAATGCGGGCTCGTCGAGCTCGTCGTAGGTTTCGTCTCCGTTAAAATCGCCGCTACTTACCTTTTGTCTAGAAAAGATAGAATTTCGACCCATGCTCTCTAAAAGCGCCTTTCTGCGATCGGCTACGTTATCGCTGGCGACCTGCTTTTTTTCCTCGACGCTCCTTTCAAAGCCGGTGGCGATGAGAGTAACCTCGACGCGGTTATTTTCCATCTTAGGATCGGTGGTGGTACCCCAAGTAACGTCGGCATCCTTATCCACGGTATCTTCGATGATATTCATCGCGGATTCGATCTCAAGCAAGGAGCAATCAGGCGACATCTTAAAATGTACTAACACGCCCATAGCGCCGTGGATAGAGGTATTATCCAAAAGTGGAGATTGGATCGCGCTTTTTAGCGCTTCTTCCGCCGCGCCGTCACCCTCGCTAACGCCTATACCCATCAGCGCTAGGCCGCGGTGAGTCATTACTTTTTTAACGTCGGCATAATCGACGTTGATATCGCTATCGCCCGATTCTAAGATCACGGAGATCATACCGTTTACGGCTTGGAATAGGACATTATCTACGATCTTAAAGGCATCTTTTAGGCCGGTTTTTTTATCGATGATCTTCAATAAATTTTGATTTGGGATAACGATTATGGAATCGCACTCTTTTTTAAGCTCTTCAAGACCCTCTTGCGCTAATCGCATACGCTTTTTACCCTCAAAACCGAAAGGAGTAGTAACGACGCCGATAGTTAGCGCTTTTTTCTCTTTCGCAGCTTTTGCAACGATAGGTGCAGCGCCCGTACCAGTACCGCCACCTAGACCGGAGCCCACGAAAACGATGTCGGAGTAGTCCAAGCGGTCCTTAAGATCGTCGTAGTTCTCCTCCGCAGCCATCTTAGCAAGCGCAGGATCCATACCGCAACCAAGGCCCTTG
>NZ_CALHHT010000222.1 GCF_938031315.1 uncultured Campylobacter sp. | reverse complement strand
GGCTTACGCCGTTTTGCGCGCCCTCTTTGTCGTAGCTAAACGCGCCCAGCTCGGTTGCGGCGACCGAAATTTTATCGCTGCGCGCGAGCGTAATCTGCGTATCCGCGATATTAAAGGCGCCAAAGCCCGTATGAAGGGCCGTATCGTTACCTTCGGCGTTAAATTTCAAAAAATTTTCGGTGATTTTAGTGTCGTTTGAGACGACCGAAATTTGCGGGTTTGCAAAGCTTGAGCGGTTTAGATCTACGCTTTTTACGGCGGAGTTTAGCCGCAAGTTCGCACCCGTTTTATTAAAATCCAGCACGAAATCCGCGACCCGCGCCCCCTCAAAGCCCGTGGAAATTTTAGTTTCGTTCATATTGTATTTTGCGTCCGAAACTAGAACTTTCGGAATCATCACTTTGCCTGAAATTTCATTCGAAACGTCCGTATTCAGCTCAAAACTCGGGATTTTTAGCGAGTCTAGAGAAATTAAATTTTGATCTTGCAAAATTTCTAGGCTTTGCAGCTCGAGCTTTGAGTTTTCAAGCGCAAATTTTATATTTTCATCAAGGCTCAATCGGTAATTCAGCGTGGCGGAAAGAAAGCCGTTTTTAAGCCGCACGCCGCTAGGATCGAGGTATGATAGCCAAAACGGATCGATTTTCAGCCGCGAGATATCTACCTTGCCGTGTAGACGAAGAGGCGCCAGGTCGATGGCTCCATCAAAGCTCAGCGCGTCGTATGTACGCGAAACGGCGCTTAAATCGTGCTCGCCGATCGTTTCGTCCTTTAAATTTAGTCCGTTGATCTCATAATTTAGCTCGGTCGAGATGAGCGAAAACGGCTTTTTCAGGGAGTTATCGACGTAGCCCAGAGAGCCGCGCTCGATCTTAAAATTATTCAGCGTGACGTTGAAGCTGGAGTTTTCATCCTTGTTTTCGCTCTTTTGCTCCGAAAGTAGCGGCTCAAAATTGAAGGTGCCGTTTTGTTCGCGCTCGATGTGAAATTTAGGGGATTTAAGATGCAAAATTTCTACCGCGAGAGTCTTTTTAAAAAGCTTCGAAAAACCGATTTTTAAATTTATCTCATCGGCGCTAAACAGCGGCTTAAAGGTGCTAAGCTCCGGCTTGGTGACGTTTAGCTCGTAGGTAAAGGGGTTAAATTTGGCGTCCTGCACGCTAAAGCTTGCTCTGCCCTCTAAAATTTTAGGCAGCGCTTTTTCGATAAAAAGCGGCACGCCGAAAAAGCCCGCGAGCACGTAAAATAGCGCAAACCCACTTACGCCGAAGGCAAACTTACGCCAGTGTTTTATAAAAAAATTTTTCATTTTTCCGCTCATTAATTTTGATAGCGTAAAATTATATCCAAAAATTTCGTGCAAAGGGTTAAATTTTGCTGGTTCACATCTGCTGCTCGGTCGATTGCGATTATTTTTTGCGCCGCTTAAAAGAGCTCACGCAAGAGCCGCTAATAGGCTATTTCTACGATCCAAACATCCATCCCTATGGCGAATATGTTCTTAGAATGCACGACTCAAAGCGGGTTTGCGAGAATTTGGGGATTCAATTTATCCCGGGCGAGTATGATTTTCAGGGCTGGCTGCAGGGTGCGCGCGGGCTTGAAAACGAGCCAGAAAAGGGCGCGCGCTGCGAGTTTTGCTTTGATTTTCGCATGCAAAAAACGGCCGAGCTCGCGCTAAGTCTAGGCGAGCGCAAAATCACTACGACTCTTTTGATGAGCCCCAAAAAATCGCACTCTCAGCTCTGTGCCTCGCTGCAGCGCATTTGCGAGCGCTACGGGCTGGAGTTTATCGCGCCCGATTTTCGCAAAAACGGCGGCACGAACGAGCAGTTTGCGCTCGCGAAAAAAGACGCGCTCTATCATCAAAACTACTGCGGCTGCATCTATGCGCTTACGGCGCAGCGGAATGATCAGCAAAGGGTTGAGCGAAATTTGGGCGGAAGTCTGACGGCGGATTTGAAGCGAAATTTAGCCCAAGGCGCCGAAATTTACGAGCTAATGTCGTCGATCGATCGGCAAATCCTGCCCGCTTCGGTAGAGGAGAAGTTGAAATTTTACAAAAAGCTTTGCTCGCTCGAAAGAAAAGGGGTTAAATTTAGCGTGCTGCGCGATCGGTTTTTAAACTACCGCCTGCTGCGCGCATGGATTAAATTTGACGGGCGTGTAGCGCCTTCGTTTGTGCTATTTGGCTCGCATTTTACGCGCGAAAACGTGAAGTTTAGCATAGAGCGCGAGTGCGAAATTTTTTGCAGCGACAAAGGCGAGATTAAAATTTTAAACCTGGCGAAATTTAACGAAATTTCAAGATCAAATTTCAAAAGCGTATCTGAGATGCTAAAAAATCCGCCGAGCCTCGCGCGCCAAAATAAAACTCGCGCTGCCCTGTGCGCTGCGGGCTCGCTCTCGCCGATCATCGTCACGGACGAGATAAGAGCCGCCAAAGTTCAAATTTACGGGCTCTCGCGCATATTTTTAGATGTTAGGGAAATTTTAGTAAGAATTTGATAAAATTCTAGAATTTCTAAAAAAGGCAGATTAATGATAGATATAAACGAAATCCTCTCCATCCTACCTCATCGTTTTCCGTTTTTGCTGATAGATCGCGTCGAAGAGCTCAGCATAGGTGAAAGTATCAAAGCCTATAAAAACGTAACCTACAACGAGCAGATCTTTCAGGGCCACTTCCCGGGGCACCCGATCTATCCAGGCGTAATGATTATCGAGGGCTTAGCGCAGGCGGGCGGCGTGCTGGCGTTTAAGAGTATGGAGAAAGACGGCGCCAATTTAAGCGACAAAGTCGTGTATTTTATGAGTATCGATAACGCTAAATTTAGAAACCCGGTCCGCCCCGGCGACAAGCTTGAGTATCGCATCAGCGTAATCAAACACCGCGGACGCATCTGGGTGCTAAAGGGCGAAGCCTACATCAACGACGGCGCCACACTGGCCGCGCAGGCTGAACTTCAAGCGATGATAATGGATAAATGATGGCTAAAGTTCACCACACGGCGATCATCGAGGACGGCGCGCAGATCGGAGTCGAGGTAACGATCGAGCCATATGCTTTCATAAGCGCGCAGGCGAAAATCGGCGACGGCTGCACGATCAAGCAGGGCGCGCGTATCATCGGCGATACGCAAATCGGCGAGAACTCTAAAATTTTTTCATACGCGATCGTGGGCGAAATTCCGCAGGATATGAGCTTTGAAGAGGGCGAGCGAACGGGGTTAGTCATCGGCAAAAACGCTACGATTCACGAGTTTTGCACGATCAGCTCGGGCTCGCATAAGGGCGACGGATTTACGCGCATCGGCGATAATCTCTTTATGATGGCGTATTGCCACATCGCGCATGATTGCGTGCTGGGCAGCAACATAATCCTAGCCAACAACGCCACGCTCGCAGGCCACGTCGTAATGGGCGATTATGCCGTTATCGGCGGGCTTACCCCCGTGCATCAGTTCGTCCAAATCGGCGAGAGCTGCATGATCGCAGGGGCTAGCGCGCTTAGTCAGGACGTGGTGCCGTTTTGCCTAGCCGAGGGAAATCGCGCCTATATCCGCGGGCTAAATTTAACGGGCATCCGCCGCCGCTTCGATAAAGAGACGGTCGAGACGATAAATCGGGCGTATAAATTTTTATTTAACCAAGGCGCGGGTCTAAAAGAGCAGGCGCAAATTTTATTAAACGAGACGAGCGATCAAAACGTGCGCAAGATGTGCGAGTTTATAATCAACACAAAACGCGGAATTCCGCTAGATAAAGGTAAAATTTAATGGCAAATAAGTGCAGTTTTTGCGGTGAGACGGGCGCGGACGGGCGTCGTATCTATCCTAACGACGACGGTACGGCGGCTATCTGCAGCTATTGTATCGATATGGCATATGCCGCTATCCACGGCAGCGAGGGTCAAAATGAGGCGGTACAAAATCAAAATAAAGAGATCGATTTCGAGGCTATCAAGCCAAAGGCGCTGATGGAGGTTCTAAACCGCTACGTCATCGGCCAGGAGCGCGCTAAGAAAATTTTTAGCGTCGGCGTTTACAACCACTATAAAAGAATTTTCAGGCAGACCGACGCGAAGGGCGACGATACCGAAATTTCAAAATCAAATATCTTGCTTATCGGGCCTACCGGCAGCGGTAAGACGCTTATGGCGCAGACCTTGGCGAAATTTTTGGACGTGCCGATCGCCATTAGCGACGCTACGAGCCTAACGGAAGCGGGCTACGTCGGCGAGGACGTAGAAAATATCCTCACCCGCCTTTTGCAGGCCGCGGACGGCGACGTAGAGAAGGCGCAGCGCGGTATCGTATTCGTAGATGAGATCGATAAGATCGCGCGAATGAGCGAAAACCGCAGCATCACGCGCGACGTAAGCGGCGAGGGGGTGCAGCAAGCGCTTCTTAAGATCATCGAAGGAAGCGTCGTAAATATCCCGCCAAAGGGCGGCCGCAAGCATCCAAATCAGGACTTCATCCAGATCGATACGACAAATATTTTGTTCGTCTGCGGCGGCGCGTTCGACGGTCTCGAGAAGATTGTCGACTCCCGTCTCGGAAGCGGTGGTCTGGGCTTCAACTCTCAGGTGGTCGCGAAGAATGCGCGGGAGGTGGATGAACTCTTCCACCAGGTCATGCCGCAGGATCTTGTGAAGTACGGTCTGATTCCGGAGTTCATCGGCCGCGTGCCGATTACGGTCGCGCTGGATTTGCTCGATGAGAATGCACTGGTGCAGATTCTGACTGCGCCGAAGAATGCTCTGATCAAGCAGTACCGGAAGCTCTTTGAGCTCGACAATGTGAAACTCGAGTTCACGGAGGGGGCGGTGCGCGAAATCGCTCACCTCGCGCTGGAGCGAAAGACCGGCGCCAGAGGTCTTCGCGCGATTGTCGAAGATGTGATGATGGATTTGATGTACGAAGTGCCCTCCGATGAGTCCGTCGGCATTTGCACGGTCACGGAGGAGATGGTACGGCATGAGGCCGGACCGCAGATTGTGCACCGCGAGTCGAGCATTCAGCGGGATCGCGAGAAACCCTCGCGGCCGGGCGAGATTGCCTGACGGCGCGCATATCCAAAGAAAAGAGTACAGAAACAGAATAGTGTGTGAACACGAGACTTGTGACAGGAAGGCGGGCATATGCCCGCCTTTTGAGTCATTTGCGGCACGAAGATAGGAGGAGGTCATGAGGACAAGGAGAAGATATCCTGTGGTTGCGATGCGCGCGCAGGTTGTTCTGCCGGGCGGCGTGGCTCGTTTTGACCTGAGCCGCAGCCGGACCGTCGCAGCTGTCGAGGAAGCCATGGTGCGGGACGGTCTGATTTTTCTGGTGGCACAAAAAAATCCGGAGGAGTTGGATCCGGGGGTGAGCGGCACATACCGCTACGGCACGCTGTGCCAGATTCGCTCGCTCACGCGGACATCGCGGGATACGCGGCGCGCAATGCTGTTCGGTATACGGCGCTGCATCGTGGAACAGCTGGTTCTGGAGGGCGATATCTACGAGGCGGAATTATATAACGCGCCGCTTCGGGAAATCGAGAAGGACGGCAAGGAGAAAGAAGCCATGCTCCGCGCGCTGAAGGGTTATCTGCAGCTCTACGCGCGGGAGGACAAGGCCTTTGCGGAGAAGTACCTGCCGCGGCTCATCTCGCAGACCGGACTCATGCAGCTTCTCAGGGACAGCTCTTCGCAGCTCCCCTGGGCCTGGGGCACGGGGCAGCGCTTGCTCGAGTGCAATACGGGCGATGAGTTTTACGAGGTTCTGACCGGTGAACTTTCGCGCGAAATCGATGTCGTGCGGATGCGCCATGAGTATGAGCAGAAGCTTCGCGTGCGCCTCGACCGGAGCCAGCGCGAATTCATGTTGCGGGAGCAGCTTCGCATCATCGAAGAGGAACTCGGGGAGGATGTAGGCACCGCGGGCGATGTAAAAGCCTATGCGGAAAAGATTGACGCGCTGCCCGCCGGGGACGAGGTGAAGCAGGCGCTTCGCCGGGAGACTTTGCGGCTCCGGCATCTGCCGCCGGGGACACAGGAATTTGCCCTGCAGCAGAATTACCTCGACACGGTGCTGGCGCTGCCGTTTGACCGCGTCACGGAGGATACGGCGAATCTCGTCGCGGCAAAGCGCGTGCTCGAACGGGATCATTACGGTCTTGAAAATGTCAAAGAGAAGATACTGAACTGCCTCGCCGTGCGGAAACTGAACCCGACGGCTTGGCAGGATGTACTCTGCCTTGTGGGACCGCCCGGAACGGGCAAAACGTCGATTGCCGAGAGCATCGCGCGCGCACTCGGACGGCGTTATGTGCGCATCAGCCTCGGCGGCATTCAGGACGAAGCCGAACTCCGCGGCCACCGCAGAACCTATGTCGGTGCGATGCCGGGGCGGATTGCGGAGGCTCTCCGGCGCGCGGGCAGCAAGAACCCGTTGATTCTGCTGGATGAGATTGACAAGCTATCGAAAGACTACCGGGGCCAGGCGGCCGCTGCGGCGCTTCTTGAGGTGCTCGACAGCTCGCAGAACCGGAGCTATCGCGATCACTATGTGGAACTGCCGATGGACCTCTCACAGGTCTTTTTCCTCGCGACGGCGAATACAACCGAGGGCATACCGGCGCCGCTCATGGATCGCATGAATCTGATTTATCTCAGCAGTTACACGGAGGCCGAGAAATTTCACATTGCGCGGCGCTATCTCCTGCCGCGGGCGCGCCGGAACGCGGGTCTCACGGCAGAGCAGTTTTCACTGACGGACGGCGCTGTCAGGACGCTGATTCGCTGCTACACGCGGGAGGCGGGGGTGCGCGGCGTTGAGCGAGAGCTCCGCGCGCTCACGGAAAAGTGCGTGAGGCAGCTTCTCTTAAAGGAGCGTGAGCGCTTCGCGATTACGGCGGGAAATCTCGAGGACTACCTCGGCAAGGCGCGCTTTCCGGCAAAACGGAGTCACCGGCGGGACGAAGTCGGCGTGGCACACGGGCTCGCGTACACCGCAGCGGGCGGCGTGGCACTCTCGGTTGAGGTCGAGGTCAATGTCGGCAGAGGGCTCTTCCGGCCGACCGGGCAGATGGGCGCCGTGATGCGGGAGTCTGCGGAACTGGCGCTCGTGGTCGCAAGGCAGCTTGCGGTAGAGCGCGGCACGCCGAGCGGCTACTTCCGCGAGCACGACTTTCACCTGCACATTCCGGCCGGGGCAATTCCGAAGGACGGGCCGAGTGCCGGCGCCGCGATGGCGCTTGCGCTGCTCTCGGCCTTCCGGCACGAGGCGGTGCGCGCCGATCTCGCGGTGACAGGCGAAATCACGCTGCGCGGTCATATTCTGCCGGTCGGCGGTTTGAAAGAGAAGTTACTTGCGGCGAGACGGGAGCGCTTCACGGCGCTCGCACTGCCGTACGAAAACCGCGCGGAGATTACAGCGCTGCCGAAGGAAGTTACGGCAGGATTAAAATTGTACTATATCAGAGAGTTTCGGGAACTTGCAGCGCTTGCGCTGACAGGACGGGGAGAAGAGACAGATGGAGAAGAAAGCGACAACAGTACGCCCCTCAGTGGCAGGTGCCTTTGGGAAAAAGCGGCCGAGCGTGAAGAAGGAGAGGGTGAAGAAGAAGGGAATTGAAGTTCCGCCGGCGGTGTGCCGCCCCTTAATCGGCGAAGACGGCAACAGTCAGATTAAGGATGCGGTGTTGCAGTTTGTGCTCGGTGTGACGAGCGCGCTGCCGGAGAGCGTTCTCCCGGAATTTGCGTTTGCCGGGAAGTCGAATGTGGGCAAGTCAAGCCTTTTAAATGCGCTTGTGAACCGCAAGGCGCTCGCGCGCACTTCGGCTCAGCCCGGCAAGACCCAGACCATCAACTTTTACCGCGTGAACGGCGCGGTCTACTTTGTCGATTTGCCGGGCTACGGCTATGCGAAAGTATCACAGGAATTAAGGCAAAAGTGGGGGAAAATGATAGAAAGGTATATTACTACCTCACCCACATTAAAACTGATCTGTCTTTTGGTTGATATAAGGCATGAGCCTACTGAAAATGACAAATTGATGTATGATTGGATAAAATATCACGGTTATAAGGTGCTTCTTATACTGACTAAAGCGGATAAGTTAAAAAGAAGTGTATTAAATAAGCATATAAAAATGATAGAAAAAGCACTTAAAGTGGCGGATGAAGATATGGTAGTGGCTTTTTCATCTGAATCTAAACAGGGTAGAGAAGAAGTGTATGAGATTATAAGCAATATGAGTGTTTCTTGAGTAAAAGTCCCCAAGGAATAATTATTAGGCAAAGAGGTATTGGATAAAGTCATAACTTAAATAAAAAAGAGCTGTGTAAACAGCTCCTTTTTTATTTGGTAAGTACAAGTTTATTTACTATAATTAAGCCCCGTTATTTTGTTCGCCCGCTGTTTGCTCAGCTGCCTGTCTTGCAGCTTCTGCAGCTGCCTGATTTGCAGCTTCCGCTTGCTGCTTTTGAACTATGACCGGATCTGTAGGATCAAATTTCTGATC
>NZ_CALHHT010000221.1 GCF_938031315.1 uncultured Campylobacter sp. | reverse complement strand
GCTCTGATTTAACGATATTTGAGGCATACTAAAATTATCGCGGATTAAGTCTATGTGAGGTATATTGCGGAAAATTTTAGGAGCGAAATTTGAAAACGAGATATTATCTGTGCTTGGTCTTCATCATAATAATATGCGCTTTGTGCGCGATACTTTCGATTATTGCGGAGTATAAATACCCAAATTCAGCCGAAAAAATTGAAACCGATCCATATAAATGGGTATGCGATCTAGATGGCAATCTTACCGATATACAGCTTAAAGATAGAGCGTTAAAGTGTATGCTTAAAAAGACCTATAAATCTATAAATATTTCAGCGGAGGAATTCCGTGATATGGAAAGAAAAATAAAGAAACAATACGGTAAAGTAGAGGATGAATTTTATAATTTTTATAGCGGGTTGGCGGAAAGATGCGGTGGAAATAATCGCCCAGATAAAGCTTGCGAATTTTTCATTGTAGATGACAATATAAATTTAGAATATTTTATGAGTTTGGGAGACAGGGCTTGCAATGGTAAACAAGCCGTAGCAAATTTCAAAGATTTTGTAAATATGTCCATGCTCAAAGGCGAAGTTGTTTACCCCTGGGAAAATAATAATAGTTTAATCTTGTCGGATGGAAATTTAAAATACAAATTATATTTTAGCGGATTAGAAAATGATAAACATGTATTTGATATGTTATTTACGGAAAAAATATTTTTAAATGAAATTAATCCTAAAATATACGACCACAAATATCCTAATGATAAAATTTTTTCTATTCCAATCGACATGCTATTTTTTGATATGTATGTAAGCCTAATAGATAAAAAATACGATAACTTTTGTAATTTATATAACTTTAAAAAGAAAGATATAAAACCGTATAAAGCATTTTTTGAGTTAGAAGGTAGAAAATATAGTCGGTATGCTTTTTATCTAGGTATTTTTGATGAAAATTATACATATAAATACGATATAAAAGATAATTTGCTGGGTGTGGAGCAAGGATATTATTACGATGAAAAAACCAAAGAGATAAAACGAGAGCAATAAAATAGAATTTATAAAATTTACCCACCGCGCTTGCTTAAAATTTCTTACTTAGCGCTATTTGCTCCTTGCGCCGCGAGTGATCATCAAGGACTGCTCGTAGAAAATTAGCAGCGTTATTGAAACGCCCGTGCCGAGCGCCAGCGAGATCGAGACCGTGGCGAGGGCGTTGTCGAAAAACGAGATGAGATGAGCGAGCTTCTGCTGCGCGCCTGCGGCTTTGATATAAGAAAACAGCGCCAAAACCGCCTTATAGGCGTAGATGCCAGGTATCATCGGAAGCAGCGCGGGAAAGGCGATGATCTCTGCGGGCACCTTGAGGCGCTTGGCACAGAGCATCCCCAAAACACCGATCAGAAACGACGCAAAAAGCGTCGCGGCGGCGATCGAAAAAATTTGGCTTTGAATCAGTAAAAACCTGCACGAATGCGCTACCGCCGCAAGCAGTGCCGAGAAGGCGAGCGTCTTTTTAGGCGGCATGCACGCATACGCAAACCCGAGCCCCGCCGCAGCGGCAAAGCAGGCGTCCTTAAATACCAAAAGCGCTATATCAAACATTTACAAGCCCCAAATTTGAGATGCTAAGCGTCAGAAAGAGCCCGATTGCGATGCAGATGATCAAAAGCCCCGTGTTCAGCCCTCTGCTGATGCCTACGAGCATATTTTCGTTTAGGATGTCAAATACCGAGTTGATCAGCCAGACGCCGGGGATCAAAAACAATATGCTCGATCCCACGGCGACGTCGGGCGTGGCACTAAGCCCGTAGCGAGCCCCTAGCGAGACGATGAAGGAGACTGCGAACGAAACCGCGATGTATTGGATTTTTAGGTTGATTTTGAGCCTGCTAAGCAGATAGCGGGCGCAAATTCCAAAAGCCGTAGCCGCAAAAACTAACGCCATCGCGCCAACATCGCCGCCGAAAAGCTCGCAGAATGCGGCATTTGCGACGCTTAGCAAAACAAGAGTTTTGGCAAAGCTTTTCTTCTGCGAGGCTAAAATTTCTGCAAATGAGGCTCTGGCGCGCGCAAGGGGGATTTTTTCGTCGTAAATTTCCCAGCTAAGCGCGCTTAGCTCCGAGATCAGATCGAAGCTGATCTGCGCCGCAGCGCCCGTTTTGACGTAGGTGCGGCGGATGGAGTTGTCCGCAGGATCCATCACGCTGATGATGAAGTGGCGCACGAAGATCATCAGGCTCGCCTCGTAGCCGTAAGCGCCCGCTATCCTGCACACGCAGCGCTCGATACGCGCGGTGTAGGTGCCGATGCTAAGCATCTTGGCGGCGTATTCGCTAAGAAAATTGGTAAGCTCTTGGATTTGCGGTCTCGCCGCCTCCGCTTCTTTTGCTGTAGCTGCCGTAGCCATTTCCGCCGTTACGGTAGTGTTACGTGTTGTTTCCGCGCCTACCGCCGTTTTTGATGCCGCTTCGGCGCCCGTTGCGGCAGTAAAATTTTGATTGTTTAAATTTGGCGTCGTTTCGGGATTTGAGTTATCTAAATTTAGCGCCGAGGCGGAATTTTGCTCGCTTAAATTTAAATTTTCGGCATCCTCGCAAGATTCGCTAAATTTAGAATTTTCCCTGCTCACGGCTTACCTCAAGCTGATTAGATCGAGCGGGTTGATGTGGTAGTTCTGCTGCGTTACCTCAAAGGTCAGATCCGAGCCGATGCGCCCGATGATGTAGCCCTTTTTGACGTTAGAGCCGACGCGCACGGTGGGCGGGATCTGATTTAGATGCGCGTAGATCGTGTGGATGCCGCCGCTGTGCTCTAGGATCACGACCTTATCGAGCACGGCGGTCTCTTTAGCAAAGACCACCTTGCCCGGCAGTACCGCCTTAACCTGTGTGTCGCCGCTGTTTGAGCCCAGCACGATATTTTCGTTGAAAAGCTTGATGTTATACACGGGATCGTTGTAATTGCCGAATTTTCGCTTCAAATACGCGCCGTTCAGAGGCGCTGCGGTCTTGGCTCCGCTGTATTTTTTGACGCGCGAGGATTGATAGCTAGAGCCGTACTGCTTGACTTTTTGGTTGATCTTACTTACGCGCTCATCCGCAGGCTCGCTCACTTCGGGCTCGGGCTCGCTAGGCGGCGCAGGCTCGGGCTTGCCCGCCTTTTTGGCGGCCGCCTTTGCTTTGGCATACTCTTTTTCGCGCGCCTGGCGCTCCTTTTGCTTCTGCGCCTCTAGCTTTGCTTGGCGTGCCGCTTCCTCCTTCTGCGCTTTGGCTTTTTCCTCGGCGTCGTCGATGATCTTAAGCTCCTGCAGGGTCTTAGATATGGCGTCTTGCTCGTCGTTTATCTTCTCAAGCCTCGCGATGTAGTCCTCTTTGTCCTTTTTCATCTGCGCGAGCTTCTCTTTTTGGGTGGTTTGCTTGGCGTCAAGATCGGTTTTTTTCTTGTCGTAGCCCGCCATGCTCGCCTGGATCGATTTGATCTTTTTGTTCTGCTCGTTGATAAAATTTTGATTATTTTCGTAGTCTTTGATTAACCCCTTCAGCTCGTCGTTCATAACGACGCCGAGCCCCTCTAAAATTTCGCTAGCTACGATGGAATCGGGCGTGGTTGTGGAATTTACGTCGGTGATGAGATCAAACGATAGCTCTTGCGAGATCACGCTTATGATCTTGCTCTCCAGATCGTTTTGCACGCTAAGAAGCGTGACGTTTTGGCTATTAAGCTTTTCAAGCTCCTGCGCTTCGGCGGCGTATTGATCCTTTAGCCCTTCGATCGTTTCGCTTAGCTGTTTGATCTCGCCCTCGCGCTTTTTAAAGCCCTCCTGCTCCTTTACGATAAGGCCAGCGATCTCGTCGATCTTTTGCGAGAGCTGCATTCCCTCCTTTTGCGAGCTTTTGAGCTCTTGACCCGCTTTGGCGATCTTATCTTTCGTGCTTTGACCCTTTGCGGGCGCGGCATAAGTAAGAGCCGCGGCAAGCCCCAGCGCAAGAAGCGGCGCTAAAAAAGCCCTTTTCATGCTCGTTTATTTCCAATTTGCAGCATCACAAAACTTACCGCGATGATAGATAGCGCCAAGGCGGCACCCAAAAGGATCAGTGCATCGTAAGGCAGCACTATGGCGGTGCGTAGATCGCCGATACCCTTAAGCGTGGTCGAAAACACCTCCCAGCCTGGAAGCGCAATGTAGAAGCAGGTCACGATCAGCGTGGCGATGAAGGAGTCTATTATCGCCATTCGGTAGAGTTTGCCGCTTTTTATCAAAAACGACGCGCCGAAAAGCTCCATGATCTCGATGCGCTCTTTGTGTTCGTAAACCCAGATACGCATCTGGCGGTGAATTAACATCACGCCTAAAAGCACGATGAGAAACGCAAAGCCGTAAACGAGGCTTTTGATAAGTAGTAAAATTTTAAAAATTTCATCGTGGGTCTTTTTAAAAATTTCAACCCGCGTGAGCGAGCCGATAGATTTTAAATCCTGCTCGATCTTGGCAAGCTGCGCGGCGTCAGGGAAGCTTTCGAGCTTGACGCTATAAAATTTAGGCAAATTTTTACTAAGCTCGGCAAAAGCGTTTTGTGAAATTTTACCCTTCAGTCGCTCGGTGATGCCCGCTGTGGAAATTTCGCTAATCGAGCTGATCTTCGGCACCGCTTTTTGTGCGTCTTGCAAGCTGAGCGAGGTTTTGGAGACCAGCACGATGTTGTATTCGTTTTGGATCGAGCGCTCGTAGCTTTTGGTTAGGTTACTCATAAAAATTCCAAACTGCACTGAAAAAAGCAGCGCGACGAGCGAAAAGATCACGCCGAAATGGGTTTTAATCGATTTCATTTACTTTAGCGTCCTTAATCTCAAAATGTCGGTGCCTAAAACGCAGCGTGGCGGGCATTTTGTGCGTTACGATGACGACGCAGGCGTTCCACGACTCGCACGCCGAGCGCAGTAAATTCCAAATAATGGCGCTGGAGTAGTCGTCCAAATTTCCCGTAGGCTCGTCGCACAGCAGCAGGCGCGGATTATGCGCCATCGCACGCGCCAAAGCCACGCGCTGCTGCTCGCCGCCGCTAAGTTCGAGCGGATACTTGCCCATCTTGTGCCCGAGCTCGACGTGGCGCAGTAGCTTTTTGGCTTGGTCTTGGCAGACCTGCTGATTGTAGCCCATTATCATTAACGGAAGCATTATATTGCGCTCGATCGTCCATTCGTTGATCAGGCGGTAGTTTTGAAAGATAATGCCGATACGCTGGCGCAGGGTGCGCAGATCGGAGTTTGTGATGCCCTTTAGATCGCACAGGCAGACGTTTAGTTCGCCGCCGATGATGTCGATGCCGCCGTAGAAGGACTTAAGCAGCGTGGATTTGCCGCTGCCGCTCTTGCCCGTGATGATGACGAAATCCTTCGCGCCGATGCCGAAACTCGCGTCTTGGATGACCGCGCCCGCCTTTTCGTAGCCCAGCGTGAGGCCCGCTGCGGTGATGATGTTGTAATCGTCCGTTATCTCTGCCATTGTGAAAATATCTCCGAAATTTTTTGATGTGCCGCGTGGTTTTCGCGCGTAGGAAGCGGGCGGCGGATGAAGTAGCGCGTACCGCTTGCGTTTGCGCGGATGAAACACTGCTGCGGAAAGTCGAATGCCCCGAGCGAAAGCAGGATTAGCACGTCTTGCGGTTCTGCGCAGCTCGGTTTGCTTTGCTGTTTAAGCTGTGACTTTGTGCAGTCTAGCTCGCTTTGGTGTTCGGCTTGCGGTTCTGCACGGCCTTCTAGGTTGCTTTGGTGTTTATCTTGCTGCTCGGCACGATTTAATTTGCCTTGGTGTTCGGCCTGTAGCTCGTCATGGCTTAGTTCGCTTCGGTGACCGATTTGCGACTTGATAGCGTGGTTTGACTTATTTTGTAATTCGACTTGCGGTTCAGCAGCGTGGTTTAGCTCGTTTTTCAGTTCGGCTTGCGACTCATTTTTGCAAGATGCGACGCTTGCTTTTTTTAGAATTTGCGTAGCGTTCGCGCAAGCTGAAATTTTATCGCCTGCTGTCGTAGCTGAAATTTTGCCGCAGTCTGTCGAAATTTCATCCATGCTCCCGCGCTCGGTTAAATTTCCGCCGCGTGTCGCGTCTAAATTTATAGCCTCGTCGTTTATAGCTTCGTCCGCGCTGCTTAAATTTACGCCGTTCGCTTCGCAAGCGCTGCCCGCGTCCAAGCTTTTTTGCGCGTCAAAGTAAAAAATTTCCTCAAAATGCACGAAAAAATCCTCGCCTTTGAAGGTGAAATTTTTAAAATTTCGCGCTATCTTTGCCGCGTCAAATTTTAAAAATTCCATCTCAAACTGCTGCGGCTCGCCCAGGTCCGCGGTTTTGTTCTCGTAGATCAGATCGTAGATGTCTTTATCCATTTTGCGCCATCTATCCTCGTATTTGCTCGCTACGGCGGCGTCGCGGTTTTTGAAGTGCGAAATTTCGCCCGCTTTGCGCTGCACGTAGGGCGAGAGTTTTTGCATCGCGTAGAGGAAGTACTCCTCGCTGTCGGTGCGAAGCTCGAAGCGGCCGCCGCGTCCGAGCGTGCGTGCGATCTGCGAGGCGAACTCGTCGCTTATGACGCGGCGGTGCGGCGCGTCGTCCCACGGCACGGGGAAGTGCAAAAATACGCGCTGCAGGCAGCCAGCGGGAAGCAGGCTCAGCAAAACCCGCGCGTCGGTGGCTATGAGAGCGATGTTTTGCAGCCCCTCGCGGATCGCTAGCTTTGCGACCTGCTCGATCGCGGGCTTGTAAATTTCGATGCCGATTAGCAGCGCGTCTTGGTTTGAGCGCGCCTGATGGAGTAGATGTCTGCCCGAGCCGAAGCCGATCTCGATGAAAATTTTATTAAATTTAGAGCTTTTTACGAGGGATAAAATTTCATTCTCGTCCAAAATCAGCGGCGTTTTTTCGGTAAGCGAGCTGTCTTTGTAGGCAAACGCCTGCGAGATGATCCGCCCGCAAAAGCGCTCTTTAAAAATTTCGAGCGCTCGTTGCAGATGGCCGATCTTAGCGGGCTTGGTGATCTTTTCGCCCTTTACTATCACCTTGTCGCCGCTGGGCTTTACGATGATAAAAAACTCGCTATCAAAGCTCTTGGTTCGCACGAGCGTTAAATTTCTGCCGCGCGCCGTCTCTAAAAACTCGGTCTCGCCGAGCTTAATCGGCAGCGGCGGCAGGCTAACGCTGCGGGTTATGAAATTTGGCAAACTTTATTCTGCCTGCGCTGCGGCAATGACTGCACTAGGCTTGGACAGCTCTCCGTTTTCGGTTTTGACGGTGATGCGGTATTCATATCCTTCGCCATAATCGATATTGTCGATATATTCAGCACTAAGTCTGCCGCGAACCTCTTTAATCGTGCTCCATGACTCGCCTCCTTTAGGGCGGCGCTCTATGAGATAGGAGCTTACGCGAAGATCCGGATGCGGACGCCAGATGATCTTGACGCGGCCCGGAAGCCCGTATATAGCCTGCGCAAATGGCACGGACTCTAGCATTTTTGCTGTGCTTGCGATAGCGACCGGAGAAGGAGCCGAAACGCCCTTGGCGCCGTATGTGCGCACGGTGTATTTATACGAAGTGCCCGGCTGCAGCCTCGTATCTACGTAGTGAGTGGAGTATGGATCTGCGATGGTGGCGATCTTTTTGGCTTCGCCGCCGCTTGCGGGTGCTCGGTAAACGACAAAGCCCAACACGGCGGTATTTGAGTCGTATCTAGGCCACTCAAGCCCGATCTCATCGTCGCTCGCGATCGTCCTGATCCCCTCTACGCGCGGAAGGCTCTCGTCGCTTGCACTAGGCGCGCTAGACATAGCGCAACCACCCGCTAATATCGCTAAAGTAGCGCTCAACGTTAGTCGGTAAAATTTTTTCATAAATTTCATCCTTTACCTTTTGATTTGTCGTAAAATTTAGAAATTCGCTCGGCAAGCCCGCGCATATTTTCACCTCTTTGCCGCTTCGCGGATGGATGAAATAGAGCAAATAGGCATGGAGCAAAATCCTGCTAATTTTAGCGTTTTCGCTCTTAAATCCGTATAAATGATCGCCCAAAATGTGCCGATTTATCGAGCTTAAATGCACGCGGATCTGATGCGTGCGACCCGTGAAGAGCTTTGCCGCGACGAGATTGAAGTTCTTTAGGCTTATCGGCGGCAGAATTTGGTTTTGAGCGGGATTTTTAAAATTTAAAGTTTTATTCTCGGCGAGACGGGCGGTGCGGGTTTGAGCTGCACTCATTTTGGCGGTTAAAATTTTATCTGCGTTATCCGCGCGGCTACTTGGAATTTTATCTGTGCTTGGGATCGGAATTTTATCCGCGCTCTGCATGCAGCTATTTGAGATTTCGTCCGCGTTGTCCGCGCCTGCATAGTCGTTTAAAATTTCATCCATGCCCGCGCTCTTGTCGGCAGCTGTACCATCGCTCACGCTCGTACTTGAAATTTCATTGCTCTTTTCGGCGGAATTTTGAAGCTCCGTTAGTTCCGCTCCGCTAA
>NZ_CALHHT010000220.1 GCF_938031315.1 uncultured Campylobacter sp. | reverse complement strand
ACTCGCTAAATTTAACACAGCTCTTGAGGATATGAAAAAGGACGGCAGCTACGAAAAGCTTTTGGAAAAGTATAATTTAAAATAATCCGCAAAATTTAGGCGCAAATTCCTCTCATAGAATTTGCGCCGCCTAAGAGGAATCCTATGAAAAAGATATTTTTAGCACTTGCCATTTTGCTCTGCACACAGAGCTTTGCGGAGCAAAAAGATAGATATGGCATCGCCGCATTTGCAGGTCTTGGCGATGACGGCAGAACCTTTGTTTTTACCTTTAGAAAAGCTCAAAAAGATCGCTTCTTTCCCTGCGACTTAAAAAATTTAAACATAATCGCCGCGGGCGCTTCAAGGTGCATAACGGACGCCAAAGAGCTAAGGAAATTCGATAAAGAATATAAAAAAGCTCTCGAGTCTGTGATAAAACCCGGCAAGCGCTACTACGTAAATTTAATCAATCGCGGCAACGACGCCTATGTTTGCGACGTAAGCGATCCTAAAAGTAATCTGCGATTAGACCTGGTAGCGGCGGGATTTGCCGTGCCGATAACTGACGATAGCGAACTTCTTTTAAAAGCCGCCGAGGAAGCCAAAGAGGCTAAGCGCGGAATGTATAGCGCAAAATTTTGGGATGTTACTAACTGCATTCTAAACGGCGTGCCGATGCCGAAAAAAGACGAGGATAAATGAGCGAAATTTACGCGCTTAGCGACGATGCCTTAACGCCGCCGCAAACTATCTTTTCGCAGATAGATGAAATTTTGCGCTGCGGCGTAAAGCTCGTGCAGTACCGCAGCAAGCTCGCCGTGAGGGATGAAGCTTTAATCCGCTCTCTCATCGGTCTTTGCGAGGATTACGGCGCCAAACTCATTATCAACGACGATGCGGCGCTTGCCAAAAAGCTTGGCGCGCACGGCGTGCATATCGGAGAGGGCGACGGCGAGACGGCGCAGGTGCGCGAGTTTTTAGGCGCGGATAAGATCATCGGCGTTAGCTGCTACGCTGATCTTGCTCGCGCGCAAAAGGCCGAGGCACAGGGCGCTAGCTACGTAGCCTTCGGCTCGCTCAGGCGCGGCAAAACAAAGCCTGATGCGCCGCTTTGCCCCGATGCGCTCGTGCAAGAGGCGCGAAAATTTTTAAATCTCCCAATTGCCGTAATCGGCGGTATAAACCTAGAAAATCTGAATGAAATTTTAGCTCTCAAGCCCGATTATATCGCGATGGTAGAGGCGATCTACAGACCCGCTTCGATTACGCAGAATTTAGCAAATTTAAAGGAAAAAATGGATGAATATTTTTGACGCCGTGATTTTAGGCATCGTCGAGGGGCTGACAGAGTTTCTGCCCGTAAGCTCGACCGGGCACATGATCCTGGCCGCAAAACTAATGGGCTTGCAGCAGACCGACACGCTTAAATGCTTCGAGGTCGCTATCCAGCTAGGCTCGATCCTGGCGGTCGTCGCGATGTTTTACAAGCGGCTTTTGGTCGATTTTAAGCTCTGGTGCAAACTTATCGTGGGTTTCATCCCCACTGCAGCGATAGGATTTTTACTATATAAAAGCATCAAGTCTCTATTCGCGCCGCAAACAGTCGCCTACGCGCTGATCGGCTGGGGCATTATCTTTATCGCGGTTGAGCTCTTTCGCAAGGCGCGCCCTAAGGACGGTGAGCTGGAACATCTGGATCAAATTTCATACATCCAAGCCTTTATCATCGGGCTTTCGCAATGTTTTGCGATGGTGCCGGGCACTTCGCGCAGCGGCGCTACCATCATCGCGGGGCTTCTGTGCGGGCTAAGCAGAAACCTGGCCGCGCGCTTTAGCTTCCTGCTCGCGATCCCTACGATGTTTGCGGCGACTTTTTACGACACCTATAAAAATTTAGACACCTTCGCGCAAAACTCCGACAATATCACGACCTTTCTCATAGGCGGCGCAGTAGCGTTCGTCGTGGCGCTTGCGGCGATCAAGCTATTTCTAAGCTTCGTTTCGAAGTTTGATTTCATCCCGTTTGGAATTTATAGAATTCTAATCGGCGTCGTCTTTTTCATCTTCGTTTTTTAAACGCAATCATCAAAGGAATTTCATGAGCCTAGCAAAAAATATCGGCGCATTTTTAAAAGACAGATTCAGCCTCCTATCGGTATTTGACGGCGCGGTACTAAACACATACGCGCTAGTTTTAGTATTAAATTTAGCCCTAGGGTTGCTTCTTATCGCGCGCGGCGGCGAGCTGCTCTCTGCGCAGGCGCTGTTTTTTGCGGCATCTGCGATCTGCGGCGTGACGATACTTTTTTTCGCGCTTTACGCGCTTAGCTTTTACAGCGCCAGGCTATATAAAATTCTCGCCTTTGCGCTTCTGGCGATAAACGTGGTCTTTGCGATCGCTCAGATTTTTTTGATCTTTAGCCTGGAGCTTACCTACTCGCACGGCACGCTGGACGCGCTAGTGCAAACGACGCCCAAGGAGGCCTTCGAGTTCGCGCATGCGTTTTTAAATTTCAAGCTTATCGCGGCTTTTTTGGCGCTTTTGATCTTCGTCTTCGCCGCTCTTAGGCTTAGAGTGAGCCAGCGAGCGCGAATGAAGCTATGTCGCGCGATAAAGCTAGCCTTTCTGCTTAGCTTGCTCGTTTTTGCGGCACATGCGGCGTTTAAAAGCTACGTAGCCAAAAGCTCGAAAATGCGCGCCAGCATCATAATCGCGCTAAATAAAATTCCGATTTACAACTTTGCTTTCGTTACGAAGGATTATTTCGGCGCCGATTTTAAAAGCGTGCGCGAGCTGCAAGCGGGATACCAAAGCATTTACGCCTCACACTCGCATAAAACCACGCCAAACCGCATCTCAAACGTCGTTTTCATCATCGGAGAGAGCCTGCAGCGAAATTTCATGAGCCTATACGGCTACTATCTGCCCACCACACCGAATCTGCAAGCGCTTGAGCAAAGTGGAAATTTAATCGCCTTTAGCGACGTCGTCTCGCCGGGCGCTAAGACCAACGACGTGTTAAAATACGTGCTAAATTTTGGAAATTACGAGAGCGAAAAGCAGCGCCCGTGGAGCGCTAACCTCGACATCGTAAATCTCGCGCGGCTCGCAAACTACGAGACCTTTTGGATCAGCAACCAGGAGCGCTACGGGCAGTGGGCGGTCGCAAGCGGCGCGAGCGCGCAGATGACGGATCACTCGGACTTTACGAATCAAATCCCGGTTTACAAATACGCCTACTCGCTCGACGAAGTTATGCTTCCTAGCATAAAAAATTTCAAATCGGGCGCGAAAAGATCGCCTCTTGCGCGCAAGGACGAAAGCTCCGCCGCAGAGGTAAACGGCACGCAGAAAAAGGATAAATTTTTCATCCTTCATCTGATGGGCTCGCACCCGAGCTACGAGTTTCGCTATCCAAAAAGCTTTGCTAAATTTAGCGCCGCAGATATCTCGCGCGAGCCGCTTGATGAGGGACAGAAAAAAGAGCTTGCGCACTACCTAAACACCGTGGCTTACAACGATTTTATCGTGAGCGAAATTTATAAAATTTTTGCGAGCGACAACACGCTGATAGTCTATTTCAGCGACCACGCCCAGAGCCTTTATCAATACCGCGGCAAGCTGATCCACGGCGGCATCAACCGCTTCACGCTCGAAATCCCGCTGATTTTCATGGCGTCTGATAAATTTAAAGAGCAAAACGCTGATCTTTGGGCGCGCATCGCGGCAGCCAAAGACAGGCCGTTTTTAAACGACGATCTCATCCACGCGATTGCAGAAATTTTAGAGATGACCGATCTACCGGAGTACGATCCCGCTCGCTCGGTGATAAACGCGGATTTCAACGCCTCGCGTCCGCGCATCATCGAGGGGGTCGATTACGATAAGGTTTACAGGCTGCAGAAGGAATTCGGCGAGTAAATTCGGTGAAATTTTGCGCCTTTTAGCGGCGCAGATTTCGCTTATTAAAATTTGCGCTCTTATTTACAAGCGCTTGCGCCCTAATTTAGCTTTCGCACGGGCGCGTCTGCGTCAAATCTACGCTATCGCAAAGCTCTGCGGTAGAATTCTTGTGTTGCGAAATTCTGCTTAGCAAAATTCGACTTTGCGGAATTTCAAATTTTACCGCTCAAATTCCACGGCGCATAATTTTCCATGCATTCACGAAATACAAAATTCGCGAAGCTAGTTCGAATAGCGAAATTTTGAAATTTAGGAATTTTAAAATTTGGCGGTGCCAAAAAATTTATCCACACGGCACGGAATTTTACCGCTCAAATTTCACGGCGCAAAACTCCTCAGCACAAAATTTACCGATAGAATTCAGCCCGCAATTTAAAATTTCAAAATCCCACGCCGCGAAATTTTATGCCGAAGAATTTCACGTTCTAATAGGCACGGAATATCTGCTGCCCGAGCCGCGCATAAAATTCTACGCTTTAAAATTCCAAGCCATAAAATTTTACGCTACGAAATTTCACCGATAAAATTTTATGTCGCAAAATCCCGCACCCTAAAATTTAAAAGCGGCTCTTGTTATAAAATTTCGCGAGCTTAATTTATGCTGCCGCAGCGATATTTGCCTGCTACAAAGGTGATTTTATCGCGGATTTGAGCGATCTGTCTTAGCGCCTCCGCCAAGAAATCTACGTCGCTTTCGTCGTGGATGAAAGAGAAGCTAGCCCGCACCCAAGCGGGTTTGCGCGACATTTCGGTATCGGGCCGTAAGCCGAGCAGATCAAAGCCGTAAGGTGCTGCACAGTCGCAGCCTGCGCGAGTCTGGATCTCAAATTTCTGCCCGAGCACCCCGGCTAGCGCGTCCGAGCCGAGTCCTTGCATATTAAAAGCAAAGATCGGCACGCGCGGCGCGGTGAGATTGCCGTAAATTTCAATCTCGGGGATTTTTGAAATTTCGCTTATGAAGCGCCTGCAAATCGCCTCTTCGCGCGATTTGATCGCCTCTAGTCCCACGCTTTTGCGAAGCTTTAGGGCAAGATAAGCTCGCACCAGCGCGATGATGCCCGGCGTGCCTGCTTCCTCCAAGCGCTCCTTGTCGATTATAAAGCGCTGCGTTTGGGCATCCGCGTATTTGATCGTGCCGCCTCCCGCGAATGTCGGCTCCTCACCGCGCAAAAGCTCCTTTCGTACCGCCAAAATCCCGCTAGCGCCCACGCCGCCCAAAAGCTTGTGCGCGCCGAAAAACACTCCGTCGCAAAAGCTGGTATCTACGTTTTCGTGCGCGATGAGCGCACTAGCGTCCACAAACAGCCGCCCGCCGTACGCCTTGAGCATCAAGTAAGCGCGCTTGTAGTCTATCTTAAGCCCCGTCACGTTCGATGCCGCGGTAAGTACGCCGTAAATTTCGCGCCCTTTATTTGCGGATAGAATTTCGCCCAGCCGCGAAAAATCCATCAGCCCGCTTGGATCCAGCGACACGCGCACGACCTCGCAAAGCCCCTGTCTTAGGCTAATCTCAACGGAGTGATGCTCAAAAGGCGAGATGATGAAAAGCGGCAGATCTTTTAGGCTCTCGCGCCGCAAGCCGAGCCTATCTCGCGTCGCAGGCGGCAGGTAGATGCCTAGAATTTCCCAAAGCTTCTTTATCGCCGCAGTCGCGCCGAATCCGCACGAGATCAGATAGTAGCGCTCCTCGCAGCCCAAAAGCTCTTTGATTTTGGCCCTTGCATTTTCGTAGTAATCGCTCGTAATCTCGGCGCTCGCTCCGCCTGCGGAGTGGACGTTGGCGTACGTTGCAAGCACGCGCTCGATCTCCGCTTCTATAGGGCGATACGCGAGCCCCGAAGCAGCGAAATCGAAGTATTTGACCCCCTCTTTTAAGATGATATTTTCTTTGATCGTTTGAAAATCCAAAGCGCGACTCCAAAATTTTTGCAAATTATATCCAAACTCGCTAAAATTACGCCCGCAAGGAGGGCGAAATTTACGAGTTAAAAGACACTGCGCGAAATTTGGGCGATGTTGGTATCGACGCGATTTTGCAGTTTCATTTCGTATTTGACGAGATCGGCTGTATAAGCGGCTACGCGGACGTTTTCGAAGCGATCGAAAATGAAATTTTACTCTGCTTTGAACATCTCGGCGAGCGCTTTAAATTCGGCGGCGAGCACGAAGAGCAGATCAAAAAAGCGCTGATGAAATTCGCTAGAAGCGACCGCAAAAAAATAGGAATTTCAAAAATCTTGCCGCGATTTACGGCGCAAAAAATCACCGCAGATCTCATAAACGCGAAGTTTTTAATCACCGAAAAATCAAGCGAGCAAAGGGCGCAAAAAGCCCGTAAAAACGACCGCCTCCCGCGCGCGCTGCGACGCTACCATATCACGGACAAAGTCCATTTTAGCAGCAACTTTGCGAGGTTTTGGTTTAGATTTATCGAGCCGAATCTGCCCGCGCTGCGCCGCGGCGAAATAGAGCGCGTGCTAAGCTTAATCAAAGCGGATTTCAACGCTTACGCGGGGCTCGGGTTTGAAATTTTAAGCAAGGAGCTGCTCGCGAAGTATCTAAATTTAGAGATTTCGCAAATTTCAAGCTTCTGGAACAAAGAGGTCGAGATCGATATCTACGCGAAATTTGAGAGCTTTTGCGTCGCGGGCGAGTGCAAATACAAGGAGCGAAAAATTTCAAAAAACGTGCTAAACGAGCTCATACTCAAATGCGAAAAAGCGCGCCTCGCGCCCGATCTGCTCGCGCTGTTTTCCAAAAGCGGCTTTAGCGGCGAGCTGAGAAGCCTAAAAAGCGATAAAATTTTACTCTTTTCGCTCGAGGATTTTAAAATTTTACTTTGAATACGGACGTAAAATCAATGATTATAAGGGAATTATCATGAAAAATAGGGTCTTGGCGGTATCGTTAGGCGTGCTTTTGAGCTTAAGCTTAGCAGGATGCGATAGGAGAGAAATAGAGGATATTCAAACGGAGGATTTTTATGCTGCCAATCCGGATAAAGCAAAAAGCGTCTCCGAGGCGTGCGCTCTAGCCGATCTATCCAAAGAATCGCCAGAGATTTACGACAACTGCGAACGAGCCGCCATGGCGTATTTTAAAATCTTCTATAAAAGTATGATGCAAGCGGCATCAAGGCAAGAGGTAAAGGCGCAAGATAAAAAACAAAAAGCTATGTGCGAGCGCAAAGAGGTGCGAAATACGGAATTCGACGTGGAATGCTTTCTGTTTCTAGCCGCCACGGGTTTGCCGATAAACTCTACAGCGCCTAAAAATAGGCTAACATATCTACTGGAGGAATGCAGAAATGATACAATCAGCCCGAAATGTAGGCTTTTAAGAAAGGAGATAAAGTTTCTCAAGGAAGACCTTAGAATGAGCAAAGAAGAGGTCTACGAGGCATTATCAAAAAAATTGCAAATCGTAATAAAAGACTATATTAATTTTTACGTATCGCAAGGTAGATTCGACGAAAATCCAAACAAGATAACAAGCATGGCGGTCAAGCAGATAGCTCCAAACTCGATTAGCATAGGCACGACGAGCTATGTCAGCTGCTTTACTATAACCGCAATCGATACGGGCAAAAACGCTAGTTTGGAGATACGAAAAGGCGCAAGCCAAAATTATGAATTCTGCATGGAAACATACAAATTGCCCGAAGTCACAAAAATTCTAAATGAAAACGGCGGCGTTATTAGACTTAGATAGCAAAATTTTATATTTTTAAATTTGATGGCAAAAGTCTTAAAAGCTTAATTTTAAAGTTAAAATCCCGCAGCTTTAAAATTTCAAGCGGCGGAATTTTGTGAAATTTCAGCTCGAACGGGCGGCTGTGCTGCGCGCGACTTGCACTACCGCGAGCGAACTCGCGCTGCTCACACACAAACCTCGCGCCCTAAATTCCTCAAATTTAGACTATTTTTTCACCTTGATCACGTATGGCACCGATTTGATCACGCCTTTGGAAAA
>NZ_CALHHT010000219.1 GCF_938031315.1 uncultured Campylobacter sp. | reverse complement strand
GTCGCAGCGGTGGCTTTGCCGCCGCGAGAAGTAAAAAATAAAAGGAGAAAAGCATGAAAAGAATTATCCCTCAAGCGGTGCAAGAATGCAACGTATTCATCAACGGTCAGGGCTATTTAGGCGTTACAAAAACCCTTAAGCTTCCTACTATGGAGTTTGAGACGATAGAGGCCAAAGGTGCGCTTAGCGCAAATTATAGCAGCGGCATTTTGGCTGCGACCGAGGTAAGCTTTACGATCCGTATAGCAGATAGAAATACATGGCTTGCTATGGGTTTGAATGCCTTTAGCTCTCGGGTTCCGTTTCTTTTCACCGCCTCGATCTATCAAGCATCAGGCGAGCCGAAGCCGTTTAGCGCAGCATTTACCGGCGATATTACAAAGATTGAATTTGCAGATTTTGAAAGCGGCGCCGAGATGGAGGTTACTATCACGCTTCAAGCGCACTTTGTCGATATCAATATCGACAAAACACCGATGGTACTCAAAGATGCCGAAAATATGATCCTTTTGATCGGTGGGGTGGATTATATGGCGAAAGTTAGGTCGAATTTAGGAGAGTAAAAAATGAGAAATATAAAAGTAAATTTGCCGGTCTGCGGCGAAGAGATAGAGGTTTTTGCGCCGAGCGTAAAAACCTTCAAAGCCGTTTCTGCTGAAAAGACCGAGATCGAACAAAGCATAAAGCTCTGCGCTGCTTGCGCAAATAAGACGCCTTCGTGGATCGAAGAACTGGATATTGCGGATTTTAATACCCTGCAAAAGGCAGTACAGGGTTTTTTGGACGTTTAGCAGCGCCTGACAATGAAAACATCGCGCTGCTAGGCTACGTACTGCATTTTGGCCATCGCGAAATTTTGGATATGGATGTGCTGGATTTTAGTGAATTTGTCAGTATTTCGCTAAAGATCTTGCGAGCGCAAAGCGGCACGATGAAAAGCGCTTAATACCTTTTTAAACGCGCGGTGGATAGGTCTTAAAAACGCTATTACTCCGCCTGCGACAATGAACATAGTAATGAGCGGATTAGGCTCAAAACCTAAAACGAGGCTCATAAGCAGCACGGCTGCAGCAATAATACCGGTATAAAATGTTATTAGATCGCTTTCTTTCATAAGAAGCGATTGTATCATAAATTTTAAAATTTGCAGCAGGAAAGGAGGTAAAATGGATAATCAAACTACGCTCGGCATAAGTATAGGGCTGGTTTTGAAAGGACTTTCTAGCGTAAAATCTGCCGATAACGCAATAAAAGGGCTTGCGCGTAGTGCAAAAAACGCCGGCGTAAGCGTAAAAAGTATAAGCGAAAATTTGCGCGGACTAAAGGGCGTAAGCAGGGATATAGCTCGCTACAAACAAACAATTTCGGACGAAATAGGAAATCTTGCGGGCACTCTTGCAAAAACCGCAAGCCTTGCCGTGCCGATTAAATTTGCCATAGACGATGAAGCAGCCTTTGCCGACGTGAAAAAATATGTAGACGGCACCGATGAGGAGATGGCAAAGCTTAAAGGCGAGCTTAGAAATCTGAGCGCAAGTTTCGGCAAAAGTTTTAGCGATGTAGCCTCTATCGCCTCAGAGGGCGGTAAAGCAAATTTAAGCGGCGACGAGCTCATAAAATACGTCAGACTTACCACTACGGCGATGAGTGCTTTCGCCATGAGTGCAAACGATGTCGGCAAGGCTACGAACAATATGTTTGTAGGCTTCGGCATCAAAAACACCCAAGGTATCGAGGAGCTTTTCGACACCATAAATCTACTCGACAATAAGGTAAAAAACGCAAACGCCGATCAAATTTTGGAGGCTACCTCTTTGCTCGCCGCTACGGCAAGGATGATAGATTTAGACGGCAAGACTACGGCGGCATTTGCCTCTACTCTGCTTAGTACGGGCAAGGCTACGAGCGTAGTAGGTACTTCGCTGAACGATTTTTTTACGACATTAGCAAGCGCGGAAAAACAACCGAAGAAATTCCACGAGGCTCTCAAACAGATCGGGCTGGATGCCCAAACACTCAAAGAAAATTTAAACAAAGACGCTACTGCCGCAATGGTAGATTTCTTAGAGAGGATCAAGGCTGCGCCTAAAGATGCGCAAGCTGGAATTCTTTATGACCTCGTAGGTGGTAACTACAATGATGAGATAGCATCTCTCGTGCAGAACATAGACGAGCTTAAAACCAATATCGCTATGGCACGCAGCTCAGAAGCCAAAGGCTCTATGGAAAAAGAGTTGCAGGTTAAGCTCAATACCACCGCCTCAGCATTAGATAGATTGCATCAAAGCTGGATCAATTTAGCTTCACAGATCGGTGAGACCTTTTTACCGGTCGTAGATAGTGCAGCGAAACTATTTGCGGCTTTTGGAAATGCATTGCGAAAATTTAACGAAAAATTCCCTACGCTTGCCAAACTTCTGACCGGTGCGGTAGGCGGCTTCATAGCTCTTGGAGTAGCGATCAGCGGCGTTAAAATAGGCTTTGCAGGCCTTATGCTTGCTTTTGCGCCGTTTAGAACGGCTTATCATGTCATTGCCCTGGTCGTCAAAGGAATGTGGGCGCTTACCGCCGCTACGCTTCGTGCGAACATCGCACTTGTAGCGCAAAAATCTGCCCTGATTGCTCACGCCGTAGTATCCAAGGCTGCAGCGGCGGCT
>NZ_CALHHT010000218.1 GCF_938031315.1 uncultured Campylobacter sp. | reverse complement strand
ACTTTTAATCATAGCCTTAACATCGTCGTCATTTAGCAGGCTGCCAATTTTATAGAGTTTATGAGCTAATCCCATATTTTATTTTTACCTTAAGTATTTTAGTTAATTTTACGACCATTTTACTTAAATATTTCTAAAATTATTCTAGATTTGAAATCAGAATAAGATTAAGGCATTAAGAGGCATATTTTATTGTGATTCAAAAACTAATTGCAATAAATACTGAACTCTATCTGCCCAAAATTTATGTCAAATATTTTAACATCTACGATAGGGCTAAAAAATATACACAAAATGCACAATATGTATTTTCCCATGCGATTAAGAACTTTTTTAGTTTTCAAATGTAACTCCTTATTGTTTTACCTTATTATAGCACAAAACCAAATAGATTTCAAGTTATATTGATTTAAGGGTTAACTTCCTTTTATTTTGGTAAAAATCGTGTTATAATGTAGATCAAAGAATAAGGTTTCCCGCTGGGATTTAAAATTATTGTTTTAAAGGTTGTGACCTTATTCTTTTTGCTTTACAACCTCCAAAACCCCTACTCCGTAGTTCATGCACCCACTTCCAGCGCCCGTGCCAAGGATCAAATTTATTAGTTCTGCATTAGCTAAAATTTTCCATCTTGCTTGCCACGCATATACTGGCTCGCGGTTGTTGCCGTAATAGAATTTCGCAGATTCACCCGGCTTTTGCCACAATAAATTTAATTCCATTTCGCCATCATATTTTCGCCCCATAATCGTCTCAAATCGCTGTAAAATATTCGTCTTCATCATCTCTAAATGCCTGCTATCTTGTGGCTGCAAATAGACTTTATGCCCCAAAAGCCCGCTTACTGCGCACGCCACGTAGCCTTGCACAATAGCTTCGTTCTCGCAAATTTTATGATTTTTCGCTTCGACGGTAGTTTGCGTAAATAGAATTTCACCCAAGCTTAGCCCGTCTTTTAGCACTGCTAGCGCGATTTTACGTTCAAACTCCGGCTCGCATGAAGCAAATCGCACGCGCAAGTCCTCTCCTCGCAAGATAAAATCAAACACTGTGCGTTTAAAAATTTTACCGCTTGATTCGTGCCTATATCCTACGTGCTCTGAAGCCGGCAGATAGCGATAAAGAAAGCCCTGAATCAACTGCGAGAGAGATTTTGTGATTTTTAGATTTTTAGTTGGTAATTTTGCGTTGATGATTAGCATTTGCGCTCCTTTGCGCGGTAAAATTTTGCCCAAGGTTCGCGTAAATCTTGGGCAAATGAGTTCTAAGTGAAATTAAAATCCTATCTCTTTGATATCGGCAAACTGCAAAAACGCGCGATAAATTTGCCCGATATTTGCGATACGATTTGCGCGTATCGCGGCATCCTGGACGTTTATCATCACATTATCGAAAAAATTATCAATCACGTCTTTAAGCCCAAATAGTGAGCGCAGATACCCACTCACGTCGTTTTCGTTGAGCTTAATCGCCCTGAACGCCGCATTTAGCGCGCGCTCAGCGTCGTGTTCGAATAGATTTTCGTCCACCGCGCCTATTTTTTCGTCCTTGATGAT
>NZ_CALHHT010000217.1 GCF_938031315.1 uncultured Campylobacter sp. | reverse complement strand
CAGAGATCCTTTAAATTGAGACTGCTTGACGTAGTTTTTGCTTTGCCTGTTTGGATTGTCCCGCCGCTTTTTAAGCGCCGCGCCGTAGTCCATCAGCGCATAATACCACATTCGCGGATCCTCCTCATAAAGGCTCGCGCGCACGAGCGGCGCGATTTCTTTATCGCTCACTTCCTCGCGGTACGAGAAAAAGAAGTGGATGAAAACGGCGCGGATATTCGTCTCGATAAAAATCGTGGGCTTATCGTAGGCAAACGCGGCGACGGCTGCGGCGGTGTAAGCTCCGATGCCGGGAAGCGTCCGCAGTGCGGCAGGATTAGAGGGCACGGCGCCGTCAAATTCGCGCACAATCTTTTTGGCGCACTCGTGCAAATAGCGCGCGCGGCGGTTGTAGCCCAGACCCACCCAGCACCGCAGCACCTGTGTAAAAGGCGCATCGGCGAGCGCGCGCACGGTGGGGAATTCCTCCAGCCAGCGCGCATATTTGGGGATCACCCGCTGCGTCTGGGTCTGCTGCAGCATAAACTCCGATACGAGGATCGCATACGGATCGCTCGTTTGTCGCCACGGCAATGCCCGCCCGTGCTCGCGGTAAAAAGATAAAATTTCGTTTTGAAACTCCGCATAATCCGCGCCGTTTGCCGCCCGCATAATTCGCTCCCTTATCTTAAATTTAAACCTTACGTATCGGCGCTACTGGGTACGTTTATGCGCCGAACCGCCTTTTGGTATTTTTCGGTTTTTAAAATCTCGGCTACAAGCTCATCGCCGCTCGGCGTAAGCGAGCGGCGATACAGGCGGAAGTGCTCGTTTGCTCGCCGCGGCGTCCTTTGATCTTTAAATCGGCAGTGCCGCCCGTTTACGGCGTCGTAATATTCGGCAGTTTGTCGTTGTTCAGATCAAATTTCAAAATTTTACCGTTCGCGCAGCGCTTCGCGTAAAAATAATCTTTGTAAAAAGAAGCGCCGCAGCTAAGCCCGCGACCGATCGCTTCGTCGTTTCCTAGTTTATCTTTGATCGCGTAGAAAATTTTCCCAAGTAGCCGCGCCCTGATTTTTTGCGACGAGCCGCAGCGCGATCGTCTCTATAGCCTCCTGCGTCTCCCGCCCGCCCATGCTTTCGAGATGCTTCGATACATATCGTCGTAAAATACCTTTGCAGGCAATTCGGACTCTTGCGGCGATTCCAGCGAAATAAAAAATTTTAAGCTTTGCCTCAGGTCAGTTAGGTTTCGGCGGTTATTCGAACCGGTTTTGGCGGCACCATAGGCGCTCTTTTTTGCAAATATACCGTCCCACCGCAGCCGGCAAGGATGTCCGCGATATACGGAATAAAATCGCCGAGCGGCATAAGAAGGTGGGCGCGGGGCATTTTATCTGCGTTTTAAATTTTACTCTTTATGGCTTCGGCGATCGCACG
>NZ_CALHHT010000216.1 GCF_938031315.1 uncultured Campylobacter sp. | reverse complement strand
TGCTCCAGGCGAGCAGGTGCACGATGCCAGTTATCACAAGAGCGGCAAACGGCAGGAGCAGTTTAAGCATTACGACAGCAATAGCTAAAGCCGAGACCTGCTCGGTCCGTGGCTCGGAGGAAATAGCTATAGCAATAATCGCTGCATTGCATAGTATATTTAGCACGAAAAGTCCCACACAGAGCCACACATAAGTCCGAAAGGTACTCACGCCGCTTACGCGCGCCAAAGAAAAATTTATGCGAAACCATGCGACGATTATGTAAATAACGCCTGCGAAAAGCGCTAGTCCAAATATCGCCGCAAATGGATTATCACTTTGCCCGCCGTCTGCGTCAGGCTCCCTCGGATAAAGGTAATTGAGCACGAGCGCTAGCGCAAAAAAGCAGACGCAGATTATTATGCAGTTGCGATAAAGTGTCGCTGCTTTTATGCCGCTAAGCGCTGAAATTTTTCGGAGTGCCTGCAATCTGAAAAATACTGAAACACAAATAAAAGCAATCAAAATTCCGCTAGCGATATAATTTATCATCTCGTCGTCAAGGCGCCATGGCTCGCTGAAAGAGACATAGCCTACCACGATAAAAACCACGGGTAGCGCCGCTAAAAACAGATCGATGCCGGTGCTGATCATCCCCTCTTTTCTTGCCTGAGATACAATGAATTGCATATATAAACCCTTTTTAAAAATTTGACCCGAAGTATATATAAACAAGCATAAAATATAAATTAAACCGACAAGATCGGAATTCTATCGCGACAAGATATTTGCGAAATTCTAAACTTTTACGCTTATCTTTTCTATCTTGCTCCAGGCTAGTAGGTGCACGATGCTAGTTATTGTGAGGGTTATGGGGAATATCAAATGGTATAGTGCATTTAACGGAAAAAGGATGACACAGAACCACACATACGTCTCAAAGATCCCCACGCCGCTTACGCGTGCTAGAGCAAAATTTATGCAAAACCACGCTACGATCATGTAGATTGCGCCCGCAAACGCTATTAAAATGCACAATATCATTGCCAAATGCTTGTGTGAGATCGATAAAGGAATCGATAAAAAAATGCTTGTTATGGCAATGACACAGATGCAGACAATTACGCAGTTGCAGTAAAGCGCTGCCGCTCTTATGCCGCTAAGCATTGAAATTTTGCGGAGCGCTCTTAGCCTGAAAAATACCGAAACACACAAAAGAGCAAAAATAATTCCGCCAGTGATATAGGTAGCCGTCTTGTTGCCGCTAAGCCCTAGCATATCGTTCTTAGCAATATCTAGCGCAACTAAAGTCGCAGGCACCGCCGCTAAAAATAGATCAATGCCAGTGCTGATCATCCCCTCTTTTCTTGCCTGAGATACGAGATCTTGCATAATAAGCCTTTTTAAAATTTATCTCGAAGTATACATAAATCGATGTAAAGCAGGAATTAAATAGCTAAATTTAAAATTTCAAAATTTCGTCGGGACAAGCTTGCAGACTGCGGAATTTCAGGAATTCTACCAGAGCGAGAATAAAATTTCGCCGCGGGATTTAAAACGGAATTCCATCTATGGATTTGCAGGCAGAATTCTACTACAAAAATTTTAAACCACAAGCGCGGTATCTTTCATTGCACGCTTCGAAAACCGGCAAGTCACAGAAAATTCCGCTATGAGATTTCTGATCGGAATTCCCCGCGGCAAAATTTCACTATGGAATTTAGACTGGAATTCTATGGCAAAACCTCGATATAAAATTTTAATCGGAATTTTAAGACGGCATTTCAAAACAAAATTCCGAGATTTAAATTTAGATCAAGGCAAAATCCCACGATTTAAAATTTCGCGCCGATTGATGAGTTGCTTTGTCGCGCCGCTACTTCACCTGCGCGCTGAAAATTTGCGTGATGCTGGGGATTTGCGCGCCTGCAACGTCAAATTTTGCCGTTTTGATCTGTACGCCGTAGAGCGAGCTAAGCGCGGCTTCGGTTAAAATTTCGTTGCTTGCGCCGTAGTTGTAGCTAAGATCATTTCGCAAGATCAGTGTGCGATCGGCGACTGCAAGGGCGTGGTTAGGCTGGTGAGTGGTAAAAACTATGCTCGCATCGCTATTTGAGCGCAGATTTGCGATGAGGCTTAGCACGCGGTCTTGGTTTTTGATATCAAGCGCGCTGGCAGGCTCGTCCAAAAACAGCACGTCGCTGCCGCTAGCTAGGGCTCTAGCAAAGAGCACGAGCTGCCTCTGCCCGCCGCTAAGGGCGTTAAAGCTGCGCTTTTGCAGATGGGCGACGCCTAGCGTATCCAGAGCATCAAGGCAGATTTGAATATCCTTTTTGCCCGGTTTTGAAAAGAGGGAGATCTCGCGTACCCGCCCCATCAGTACGATGTCAAGCACGCTGTAATCAAACGCGACGTTAAAACTCTGCGGCAAGAAAGCAAATTTTGCCTTGCGCACGATCTCGCCTTCTTTAGGCCGCAAAATCCCCATCATACACGACATTAGCGTGCTTTTGCCTTGCCCGTTTAAGCCCAAAATCGCTAATGTTTGAGAGCTGGCAAGCTCGAAGCTTAAGTTGCGAAAGCAGAATTTTTCCGCCTCGTAGTAAAAGCTAGCATTTTTTACCTCAATTAGATTTTGCATTTTTGGCACTCCTTTTTAGAAGTAGGGCAAAGATCGGGCTTCCGATGAGAGCGGATAGAATTCCTAAAGGAATTTCGGCGCTACTTAGCGAGCGAGATAGATCGTCGATTGCCAGCATAAAGATCGCTCCTGCGATGAAGCAGGCAGGCATTAGCTTCACGTGGTCGCTGCCCGCGATGAGCCTGGTGGCGTGTGGCACCACAAGACCTACCCAGCCGATATTTCCGCTGACGCTAACTTGTACGGCGATCAGAGCGGTGCAAAGCGCTAGGATCGTGCAGCGCAGAAATTTAACGTCCACGCCTAGCACGCGCAAATCATCATCATTTAGGCTGAGTAGATTAAACCGCCATCTCAGCGCGATTAAGACTGCAGAAGCGGGCAGGGCGATCGCGCACATCAAAATTACTTTATCGTATCCTGCGCTTACGAAGCTTCCTAGTAGCCAAAAGACGATATTAGGTAACACTTCCTCATCGTCTGCTAGATACTGCACTAAGCTCGTAAGTGCGGCAAATACGCCGTTAATGACTATACCTGCCAAAATGAGCGAGAAAATATCGGCGCGTGCTACGAATTTTGCCAAAAGATAGAGCAAAAATAGTGCCGCAAGCCCGAAGCAAAATGCAAACCCCGCAAGCCATAAGCCGCTCAATCCTAGCAAGATACAAAGCGCGCCGCCGAATGCCGCTGCGGTGCTAACGCCTACGATGTGCGGGCCAACGAGCGGGTTTTTAAATACCGCCTGCAAGCTCAAACCCGCGATAGCAAGCGCTCCACCGCAAAGGCTGGAGAGTAGAATGCGCGGAATTCTAACATCCATCATCACACTTTTGGCGGCTTCATCGCCGCCTCCGCTAAAGAGAATTTTAAAAATTTCTTCTAACGGTATATGAAACTGCCCACTAGCGAGCGAGATTATCGCCAGCACTACCCAAAAAAGAAGCAGGATTACGTTTAGCATTATTTTTGATATTTGACGCGGTAAAATTTCTCGTAGAATTCCTCTACTTTTTTATCAAAGTTTGCGTCCTTAAAATTTTGCGGATAAAGTTTCATCGCAAGCCATTCCTCGCCAAGCGCCATTGCTTCGGCAGTCGGATGACCCCATGCTTTAACAAATTCGGGCATTAGATAAATTCTATCCTCTTTCACGGCGCTAAGACCTTTTAGCGCAGGGTTTGCCTTAAGTTCGGCAGGTACTTGAGGATAGCGGTTTTGCACTAAGATAATCTGCGGATTCCATGCTAAAATTTGCTCCGGCGAAACCTGCTTGTAGCCCTTTATATCTGCAGCGGCGACGTTCGTCGCACCCGCTCTTGCTAACATTACGCCAGTATATTTGCCGCTACCGTAGGTCGTAAGATCGGGATTTGCCATATAAACTCTAGGTCTTTTATCTACAATAAAATTACTAAATTTGGCATTTAAATCAGCTTGCGATTTTTTAACGAAATCTATTAGTTCAGCGGCATCCTTTTCGTGATTGCTTAGTTCGCCTAGAATTTTAACCCCCTCGTAAAAGCCCTCATCGTAAGCAGCGAAGCTATCGCGCTCATCTTTAAAGGTCGGATTTAGCTTAGCTTTTTCCTCTTGTGCAGAGCTGAAAAATGAAATACCTACGACTGGGATTTTCAACTCCTCCATTTTAGCGATATATTCTTTAGGGAAGTAGTTGACCACTACGACCGCATCAGGCTTTAGACTAAGCAGAGCTTCGTAATTGACATCTTTGATATCGCCCGGATTAGGTAGGTTTTTAAAACTTGGTGCCAAACGATTATACTCTTTGCCTAGGCGCTGCTCCCAGCTTTTTAGGATTCCTACGACCTTATCTTGGGCGTTGATTTCGTTTAAGACATTGAGCGCTTCGTGGTGTAGCACGACGATACGATTTACTTGATCCGGGATCGTGACCTTGCGACCGAGCTGATCGGTAATCGTGCGATCTGCAAAAGCCAGGCTAGCGCAAAGCGCTGCACCAAGAAGGATTGAGTGAAG
>NZ_CALHHT010000215.1 GCF_938031315.1 uncultured Campylobacter sp. | reverse complement strand
TTGAGAGGTGCCGAAATACACGCCCAAAAGCCCGCCCACGGCTAGCAGCGCGCCGGCTAGCTGCTCGCCGCTTGCAAGCGAAAATTTTCTAAGCTTCATCTGCTTTTGCTCGTCGTTATCGCCTGCGTAAAATGCGTGATCACCCATTATTAGGACATTTTCGCCGATATCGCGAAGTCTGTTTTGAAGCCTACTTTGCCATAAAATTTTCATCGGTCGCTCCTTCTGTATGCGCGTAAAGAACACAGCGCGATTTATCGATTTTAATTTGCGCTAGCGGTTTTATCGACGTGCATGCTAATACTTGAATTATTGCTTTTAAATTTACACTATTTGCGCGGCGCTCGGTACCTATCAAATCGGCATCTGAGCCGTGCCTTGCAGGCAAATTTATCCGCACAGAGTTTTGACCGGGCTAGAAATAAATTTAACCGCGCGCTGTTTGAGCGAAACCGTAAAATTAGCCTCGCAAATTTAGATCATTTTTTCGGTTTATTTTCTTTGGTATAGTCCACGGCGATGCGCTGGCAGGCGATTTTATCGTTCTTTTCGAGGCATAAAGTCTCCAGCTCCTCGCGGCTGAAATTTTTATAATCTTTGATCGTCTTTTTACCGCCGTCGCCCATCACGAAGTATATGAGAGCCGCTAAAATCGCCATCGCAGCGATTAATCTAAGCATAATTGCCTCCTAAATTTCATAGATTTTTCGCCAAATGTGCGAGCGAATTCGGCGCGTATCTGTTTAAATAGGCAGTCAAATTCTATGCCGTTCGGATTTTGCGAGCAGCGCATTTTTAAATTTAAAGCAAATTAATCTGCTTCGGAAAGTACCTATCCAGCGTCTGCACTACCTGCTCTAACCAGACCTTTCGCTCAGCTTCGTCGCTATCTGCGACCACTCTAAACATCAGCCGCTCAAAGGTTTTCACGCCGCAAAAATCAAAAATGCAGCTTTTCCAAATTTTTTCCAGCGGATCGCCGAATATCTTGTTTTCTCTGGCCTCGGGGGTGTTGGAGGTGTTGAAAACTACGGCGGCTTTAGCCTTTAAAAGTCCTATCGGAAGCCCGCCGCCGTTATCGCCCGGCGCAAAATCGTAGGCTACTCTCTGCCTTAGCACACGGTCAATCCAGCCCTTGAGGATGGCGGGCGGCTCGCCCCACCAGTTCGGATGGACAATCACGATACCATGGGCGTTTGCTATGTCTTTTTGATGCGCCTTTAACAGCTCGTCGTCGCTTTCATCGCTCACGAGCTCAGCGCCGCTAAGGATCGGATTAAATTTCTCCTTATATAGATCGTGAAATTTAACCTCGTAGCCGCTATTTTGCAGCTTTTCTACCGCTACGTTTGCAATAGTCGCTTTAGGCTTATCTCGTAAGGATGTGCCAGGATAACAGAAATTTGCTCCATTTTTTTTGCTTTATTTCATATTGCTATTCAATTTCTAATTTTTTTATAATTTCTCTAGAGAAT
>NZ_CALHHT010000214.1 GCF_938031315.1 uncultured Campylobacter sp. | reverse complement strand
TATCGATCATCAAAATTTTAGTAAAAATTAAATCTACTTTTGATAAAATCGCTCATTTTTTGGCAAGGCACTTTGCTGAATTTATAAAAATTTTTAAAATTTTTAAGGAGAGCTTATGGGCATTATGGAATTTTTGGCGCATTACGTGGATTACATTATCTTTGCGATCCTCGGATTTATGAGCTTTTTAGTCGTGTGGTTCAGTATCGAAAGGCTGCTTTTTTATTCGAAGGTTAAGGCGAGCGATTACAAAAGCAAGGCGCTATATGAAGAGGCTCTGACAAAAAATTTAACGACGCTTTATATTGTTTATTCAAATGCTCCGTACATCGGTCTTTTAGGTACTGTCATCGGCATTATGATCACATTTTTTGATATGAGTACTGCAAGCGGTATCGATACCAAGGCTATCATGCAAGGTCTCTCTCTCGCACTTAAAGCCACCGCCACGGGTCTAGTCGTCGCCGTGCCTACGCTCATCATCTACAACGGTTTCATCCGCAAGGTCGACGTACTTCTAAACCGCTACGATGAGGTAGAAAGATGAGTATCCCTAGACGAGACGGGCTAAATATCGTCCCGTTCATCGACATTATGCTGGTGCTGCTAGCGATCGTGCTTAGTGTCTCGACTTTCATTGCGCAGGGGCATATCAAGGTAAATCTTCCATCTTCTTCAAGCTCGCAAAACCCGCAAGAGGATAAAAAAGTTACCATCAAAGTGGATAGCGAATCTAAAATTTATCTAGACGATGTCGCAATAAGCGAGGATGAGCTTGAGAAAAAAATTGCCGCTCTCGATAAAAACGATCTTGTCGTGCTAAAAAACGATAAAGACTCGAAATTTGCCTCTTTCATTTCTATCATGGATGTCCTAAAAAAGGCGGGCCATGAAAAATTTGCGATCGTGACCGAAAAAGAGCAATGAATAAAGATAGCGCAGTAGGTTTTATCGTATCTTTGGTGCTGCATTGCATCATCGCTGTGGGTGTTTTTGCTCTTTTATCGTCGGCACCGAAGCCGCCTAGCATGCCCGATATGATAGCCTTTTCCATCGATAGCATAATGGATGATGCCAAGCAGGGTGATATTTCTGATGAGCCCAATATCCCGCCTCCTTCCGATCAGTCCGAGTCTGAACCGGAGCCCGAGCCCACTCCGCCGGAGCCTGAACCTGAACCCGAACCGGAACCAACTCCGCCTGAGCCGGAACCGATACCGGAGCCCGAGCCGATTCCTGAACCGGAGCCTATACCAGAGCCTGTAGTCGAAAAACCAAAACCGGTCGAAAAGCCTAAGCCAAAGCCGGTAGAAAAACCAAAACCGATCGAAAAACCTAAGCCGAAAAAAGAGCATAAAGTTCAAAGCAGCGATAGAAATTTAACGGCAAAATTTGACCCGACAAAGCCCATCTCTCTGGGTAGCGGCGGGGGCGGCGGCTCCAGCAGCGCAGGCGGCGGTAGCGACGCTATCACGAGCCGCGGAGATCCTAGCAACAGCGATGTCGGTAAGAAAATTTTCGCCATCATTTCGCGCTACGCGCAGTCGCACTACCCTAAAAATGCGCAACGTATGCGTAAAATCGGCGTCGTAGGCGTGCACTTTACCTATACGGCAAGCGGTGATGTTAAGGGCCTTCGCGTTACGTCTTCTTCGAATGTCGATTCACTTGATGAGGGCGCGTTAAGCGCGGTCGAGCGCACAAAAGGTAGCTTTCCAAAGGTCGAGAAAGATATGGAATTTAACTTTAGCATAAAATATACGCTAAATTTTAACTAGCCTTAAAGCTTCTACTAAAACCCCTATCTGGGCGGTGAAATTTTAAAATTTCACCGCCCTTACCGCTTTAACTTAGCTCGTAAAATTCCATCTCGGCAAAGTAAAATTTTAAAATTTGCCGCTCTTGCTGTGCTTCTACTGCTCCGCCGCATGAGCTTTTATAAACGGATTGGCGCCGTGAAATTTAAAATTTAAACGGAGAAAATTATGTCTTTTTAAATTTAGCCAAGCAAGCATCTTAAAGCGTTAAAATTTTAAATTTAAGCTGCGAAATTGCTAGGAAATTCCACTGATTTTAATGGAATTTTTACTATAATTTTGTATGAAATTTAAAAGATTAAAGGAAATTTATGATAGACGTTTATGACTTGGCGGTGATCGGCGGCGGTCCTTGCGGGATCGCTTCCGTAGTAGAAGCCAAAAGAAACGGGCTCGCGCACGTGCTTCTGCTTGAAAAAGGCGACAACCACTCTCAAACGATTAGGCAGTTTTACAAAGATAAAAAGCGCGTCGATAAAGAATATAAGGGCTTTGACAGCGAGACGCGCGGCTCTATTTCGTTTGAAACCGGCACAAAAGAGAGTGTGCTAAATTATTTCGACGAGCTCTTAGATAGCGACGAAATCGATACGAATTTCAAAAGTGAGGTCGAAAAGATCGAAAAGCACGCAGATGAATTTTATATCACGACTAGCTCGGCTGGATACCGCGCGCGCAACGTCATCGTCGCAATTGGTAGGATGGGCAAGCCTAATAAGCCTGCTTATAAAATTCCACCTTCGATCACGCAACGGGTAAATTTCAATCTTGATAAATGCACGATTAATGAAAAAATTCTAGTCGTTGGAGGCGGTAACTCAGCTGCGGAATACGCTATAGCACTATGTAAAACCAATGTCGTGACGCTTTGCTATCGCAAGGCTAAATTTACCCGCCTAAACGAGACGAATGAAAGCGACGTAATGCGCGAGACCAAATACGGCAACATTATCTTGCGTTTAGGCATCGATATAGAGGCTCTTGAGAATGAAAACGGCAAGGTGCTGGTAAAATTTGATGATGGCACCGAGCTCGTATTTGACCGAGTGATCTACGCGATCGGCGGCACGAGCCCGATCGATTTTCTTAAAAAATGCGGCATCGCTTACGATGAAAACGGCGTGCCGATCGTGGATGAAAATCTTCAAACCGCCACTAGCGGGCTTTACGTCGGCGGAGATCTCATCAGCAGAAGTGGTGGATCGATCGTGGTGGCGATAAATCACGCTCATACCATCATCAAAAATATCCGCAGATGAGGCTTTATCAGCCAAAAAAGGGTTATCGCTACACTAGTGATACGATTTTTTTGTGGAATTTTATAAGAAGCTCAGGTGTACGTCAAGCTGACGCAGCATCGCAAAATGGCTCTTGGGCGCTGGGCTGCGGTGCGGAATTTAAAGGCGCAGCAGATAGGAGCTTTAATGCGCAGTTCTACGCTGCGGATTTCGCAGGCGACGAAGCGGAATTTTGCGCCGAGGATTGCGCTTTTAGCAAAGAAGAGTCGTATGCCGCTAACCATAGCGTGGGGAATGATCGCGATTTTGGAAGTAAGGGCTGCGCTGAACTTAAGGCGGAATTTAAAATGAAATTTCAAGCGGAATTTCAGGAGAAATTTCAAAGCGAGCGCTATAAAAATTCCGATTTTCAAAACGACGAAGCCTGGCATGCTTTAAAGCCTGACATTGCAAGCGGTGAAAATTTTAAATTTTGTGACGAGCAAATCGCGCAGCCTTTAGAATCTAAAAAGACGCACGATAAAGATTTTGCGAGCAAATTTAAAGACGCCAAAGCGCGCGCGGATTTTGCTGCGGAGCGCTTGTGTGACGGCGGGTTTGCAGTTTGCGATGAGCGTAGTTTAAAAAGCGCGCTAAATCCGCGAGCGATATACGGCGACGTGCTAGATGTGGGCGCAGGATGTGGAATTTTAGGGCTTTTGCTAAAACGCGATTTTAAAAGCATTAATCTAAGCTTGCTAGAAATTCAAGAGCGAAATTTAGAAATCTTAAGGCTAAATTCTTTGCAAAACGATCTGCCTGCCGAGATTTTGCACGCGGATTTCGCGGAGTTTAAAAGCAAAAAGCGTTTTGACTTTATCGTCTCAAATCCGCCCTTTTATCGAGAGCGCATTTCGCTTAGCAAAGAGCCTCATATGGCGCTTAGTAAGAGCGCAGCAAGCCTTAGCCTACGGGATTTCGTGCGATCTGCGAACGCTCATCTCAAGCCTGGCGGTACGCTTATTTTTTGCTACGAGGCGGGCAAGCTAGCTAAAATTTGCGAGCTTTTGGGCGAGTTTAGGCTAAATTTGACGAGGCTTGGTTTTGTCTATCCCGACATTTCAAAGCCCGCTAAACTAGCGCTTTTGCAAGCTCGTAAGAACTCGCGCTCGCCCTGTGAGATCGTCCTTCCGATCTATGCTAGCGCGCACGGAAGGCGCACCGCGCAAGCCCACGCGATCTACAAAAGCGCGGATTTAACGAGCGTGGATTATGAGTGAGTTTGACTTTAGCTTTGATGCAAGCGCGTGCGAGCGCTGCGGCGGCAAGTGCTGCACGGGAGAGAGCGGCTATATCTGGATAGACGAGAGCGAGATCGTAGCTTTAGCGGCAAAATTTGAAATTTTGCCCGCGGAACTTAAAAGGACGTATTTGGATAGAATAGGCGCTAGATTTAGCGTAAAAGAAAAGCCCTTTGAAGGCGGTTTGGC
>NZ_CALHHT010000213.1 GCF_938031315.1 uncultured Campylobacter sp. | reverse complement strand
CTTGTGATGCGGCGCGCAGTTCGGGCGGCGAGCAAAATTTAAAAAGCGAGCCCAGCGCAGGGGAAAATTTAAAAAATCATCATGGCTGCGGGCAAAATTCTACGGATGTGGCAAGATGCGGCGCGGCACAAAATTTCGTAAATTTAGCGCAAAAGAGTGAGTCTAAATTTAAAAAGGCGGATAACGAAGCGGCGAAATTTAAAGCGGGCGGAGAGACGGAGCTTAAAACGGACGCGGCGAAGTGCGGTGAGGCGGAATTTAAGAGTGCGGATAGCGCGGCGATAAAATTTAAAGCGAGCCAGGCGAGTAAATTTAAAACGAGCGCGGCGGATAAGGACTTGGATGCGGGCGAGCGGGAGAAATTTGATATTAAAACCGCCCAGGGCGCGCTTAGTAAGATTTTTACGAGATAGAGCATCAAGGCTCGTTTTGGCACGCAACCCCTTTTGCGCTGCTGTTTTTGGCGCGCATTTTTATGCAGGCGCGCGCTGCGGCGGACAAAAAGCGGAACATTGCGGCGGGCAGAAGCGGCGAAAATGAAAACGGCGAAAATGAAGCGGCCGAGTTTATTGCGACCAAACTCGGCAGATTTTTTGCGTTTATGATTGAGATTTGCGATGATGCCGATAAGATCTCGCACGCAGCGCCGTTGGCGAGCTTTTCGGATATACTTGCGGAAAAATATTTGTGGCCGCAGAGCGACGAGAATGACGAGGAGCGCTGGGAGGAGCATTTTTACGACGATGAGCTATTTTACAGCCTCTATTTTTATTCGCGGGCGGTTTTGGACGCGACGGGAGTGGACTTTGCGCCGTTTAAGTCCAAGCCGGATGGAGTTTAAGGCAATGCCGTTCCGCCCCTTGGCTATAAATTTAGGACGACGCGGCGCGCTTCGGCGATGCTTTGTTTAAATTTAGACTTCAAAATTTTAAAATTTAGCCCAAAAGTCGCGGCAGACGGAATTTGCAGATCGTCCGTTTAAATTTAAAATTCGCTCGATTTTTGATCGGCGGTATGGTTAAGGCGCGAGAAACGCTTTGAAATTTAGATCGCCGCGAAGCTTTAAATCCGTTTGCGGCGCGGCTTTTTATGTGGTTTTAAAAAGATACCAATTCGGCGCAATTTTTTCTATCATTATAAACTCGCTAGGGCTCATTTGCGGCAGATCCGCCTCATCTTGCACCCGCAAAAAGCCCACGGAGTTATCGGTGATCCCGCCGATGAGCAGCATAAATCTTTTGCCCTCCGTCTCGGCGTGAGAGAGATGCAGGCTTTTGATCTCCGTCTTTGCGCGCTCGGGCTCGCCGCCTACGTAAAGCTCGTAAATTTTTTCAAATGCCGCTAGATTTTGTTTTCCAAACTCCGCAAGCTCTTTATCGGGCGCTAAGATTAGCTTTAAATTTACGATGTCTGCATCAGTTCTTTGCTCAAACTCCCGTTTTTGCGCCTCGCTAAATTTTTCATATTCGCTTACGATAGCCTCAATAATGGCGGTTTGCGCTAAAACTCGCACGGCGTAGATCCCGTCCTCCTTAGTATAGACGTAAAGATCGAAGTACTTCTCTTTAGAGCCCAAAAATACGTGAAAAATCTCGCTAAATTCGTCGCTGCGTCCAAGCGGAGCAACCGTGATTTCGCTATAGTTATCCGCCGCGTAGAATTTGCGCTTTAAATAGCTTCTCATCTCGCCTTTAAAATAAAGATTTTTATCGAAGTTTGCGTCGCTAAACAGCGAGCGGACGAGCTCTTCGTTAGAGCTCGCGTTTAGACTTAGCGCGCAGCTTGCACAAAGTATGAGCGAGGCAAAAATTTTTGAAAATCCCGCTGTTTTAAAAAATCTAAATAAGCTCAAAATTTAATCTTTTGAAATTTTATAAATTTAAAAAGTCCATAAATTCTAGAAATTTCAAAATTTTGCAAATTTTAAAACTCCGTAAATTTCGCCTTTTATAGACTCGCCATCGCTTCGGCGCGTGCGAGAAGCTGCTTTGCGCCATTTTCGATAAAAACTCGCGCAAGCTCGGTGCCTACGCTTTGGTATTGCGATTTTTGCGCGACGATGTCTTGGCGGATACTCTCGCTGCCGTCGGGTAGACCCACTATCGCGCTGATGTGGATATTTTCGCCCTCAAGGCGCGCGTTGATGCCGATCGGCACCTGGCAGCCGCCCTCCAAAACCCTAACGAAATCCCGCTCCACGGTCGTTTCGATGATTGCGCGTTCATCTTTTAAAAATTCTATCGCGCGCAGGATTTGCGGCTCGTCCACCGCCTCGATGCCGAGCGCTCCTTGCCCCATCGCAGGGATCATCTGCGAGACCTCAAAGGGCGCTACGTGTCTCACTTCGGCGCGTAAATTTAGGCGGTTGATGCCCGCCATCGCCAAGATGATCGCGTCAAATTCCCCGTCTTTTAGCCTTCGCAAGCGGGTTTGGACGTTGCCGCGCAAGGAGATTATCTCTAAATCAGGTCGCATGCTAAGCAGCTGCATCTTGCGGCGAAGGCTCGTGGTGCCGACTTTCGCGCCGTGGGGCAGCTCGCCGAATTTAGAGTATTTTTCGCTGATCATCGCATCGCGCGCGTCCTCGCGCGCGCAGATCGCTGCTAGCACGAGCCCCTGCGGAAACTCCACGGGCACGTCTTTTAGACTATGCACGGCGATGTGTGCTTCGCCGCGAAGCATGCTCTCCTCAAGCTCCTTCGTAAAGAGTCCCTTGCCGCC
>NZ_CALHHT010000212.1 GCF_938031315.1 uncultured Campylobacter sp. | reverse complement strand
AAGACCGATAGGAAGATCGTAAAGCATCTCCATTTTAGGTCCTGTAATGTCGATCAACTGGTGATTTTGCGGATGAAGCGGTCCGATAGGATTAAATCTATCGATCGAAAGCTTATCCAGCGCGATTACGTATTTGCCGACAGGCTTTGAGGATTTACCCTCCATAGAATCAAGGTGACCGATATTGTAGTGGACGTTGATCCTATCTAAAACCTTTAGCGTTTTGTAGTTCCATTTTACGATCTGGCTATCAACGTAAAGCGATGTATAGATTACGCCATCTTGCGAATCGAAGGTGTTATGCAAAGGTCCAAGACCAAGCTCTGCTTGTCCGTGAAGCGTCTTTTGCATATCTAGGATCGGAATTCCGTATGGATCCTTGCCTGCGTATTCTTTTTTATCAATTAGCTCTTTGATCTTTTTAAAATCATAAACGCTAGCGTGAGTATCTAGTTTACCGCCGATAATGATATAGCGACCATCGGGGCTAACATCGACGCCATGAGGGGATTTAGCTTCAGGGATCAAAAATAGCGCTCCCGCTTTTACAGCGGCGTCTATCGTAACGATTCTGTGTCCGTTTACGACCTTATAGTTTTTGCTATCTTGAGCAAGTTTTTCTAGAATTTGCCAGTTGTAAACGTGCAGGTAGTCGGTATCGTTGCGGCTCATGCCAGCTTCCATCGGAGGCAGACCCTTTTCGATGCCGCCCGTGTACATTTCGGAGTTAAAGCTGTTGGTAAACGCCCAGCCAAAGCTCTCGCCCTTACCTGCGTCACTTAGATCTTGCATATATGGAGGAAGCTCTAGAGAAAAGGATTTATTTACGTCGATTTTGCCTTTGTCGTAGTCAAATTTCCATAGCGTTACCGCACCGCGATAAACCGCCTGATACTCCTCGATCGGGTGCCAGTCGTTATCAAAAGGGGCTGCGTATTGGCTGGTTTCGATGACGTATTCGGTATTAGGCGTTACGAAAGAGCCGCCGTGATCGCTTTTGATTACGGGATTTACGACTATTTGAGTAGTCTCGAAATCGGATAAATTTATAACCGCGATTCTTGGGTTTGCCTTATCGTTAATAAAGAGATAATCGCCCACATACTCGCCGTTTTTTTCGCTGAAATTTGGGTGGTGAGTATCGCCCCAGTTGATCTCTTTGCCGTTAATGGAGCCCGATCTTAAGACCGCCTTGCTCTCCTCGTCAAAGCCGTATCCCTGCCAAGGCTCTGGGGTAAATACGCCGATATATTTGTAGATCCTCATCGACGGCACGCCGTAAACGATCACCTGTCCGCTTTGACCGCCGGAAGAGAACACCATATAATCGTCCTTCCTACCGGTCGGCTGATAGGTCTTAGCCGCCGCCAAAACGTCTTTTTCGCTTAAATTTCGTTCTTTCATCACGCGCTCTAAGTCGCTATCTGCGGCACACAGGGCGCTTGCGGCGAACAAAACCGAGCCCAAAAGCACGGGTTTGAAACTTTTTAACATACTAATCCTTTCTTAGAATTTTAAAATTTTACCTGATTTGCTGACTACGAGGATCGCTTCCCCGTCTGCGTACATCGCTAAAAATTCGCTTTTTAAATCCATAACCTCCTTTAATCCTACTTTTTGATTTTCGTAAATTTTATCTTTAGTAGCGATAAACTGTGTGCCGCGGGCGCATACGATGGATTTGATCCAAGAGCCCACGCTTTTGCGCTCGCCGCTTTTTAAATTTATAAAATTCCCCTCTATATCTCCTGTAAACAGCGTCCCATCGCAGTCTGCAAGCGCAGTGGCTATAGAGCCGCTTAAATTTTTATCGCCAGCTTCGGCTGAAATTTCGCTTTGAGTTTTAAGCCCCTCGTCTTGAAATTTTGCGCCTTTGAATTCTAAGCCTTGAAATTCCGCGCTCTTTGCGCCGCTAACTTTAGTTTCGTTTTGCTCGGAGCCTTGCACGATTCTCGTACTATTAAATTCTGCATCTTTAAATTTCACGCCACCAAGCTCTCCCTGCGCGGCGCGATTAGGCGCTGTATCGATGCCGCTAAATTTAGTCGCGACAAGATCTGCGCTAAAACAGGCTACGCCGTTCCAGCTTGCGACGCAAAGTCCGTTAGCGCCCAGGCTAACGGCATTGATCCTGCCGTAATGAAACGAAATTCCGCGCAGCCCGTCGGGGATGGAATTTCTATTTAAAGATTGCCCGTTCGCGGTGGAATTCTCACCTGGGGCGTAGCCGCCATCCGCGCTGTTATCAGGGTCTTCGTCTAATCTTATTAGTTGATTCTTATCCACTACCGCGTAAATCGCGTCTTTTGCGGCATAGATCGCATCTATTTGGGCTGTGCCGCTACGCCCCGTCTTAAGCGCGTGTAAAAACTTTAATCTGTCGTTTAGCACCGCGATTTCGGCTCCGCCCCAAGCTAGATAAATTTTGCCGTTTTTAAAATTTAGAGCCGTGATTTCGTTATCGCTGTATTTTTGCGCGAACTCCACATCCCATTTAGCAGTATCAAACATCCTAAGCTCGCCGCCACTGCCGCATAAAAGCAGTCGGTGCGAGCTTGCGTCGAATGCGCCCAGACGCAGCGTGGCGTTTAGATCAAAGCTACCAGCTGCTGCCATCTGCGATAAACAAATCAAAAAGGCAATACAAAATTTTTTAAAATTCATCTTAATCCACTCTTTGCGAAATGATACTACTCCAAGGCTTAAAAATCGGTTTAAAGCTTGAGCTATAATGAAATTCTAAGATTTCTTAAAAGTTGCGAAATTCTATGATATAAAAACAGCTCTAAGTGAAATTTTATTTTTCACATTTCGCTATAAATTCTGCTTTAAAATTATAATTTCAGTAAATTTTTATTTTGATAGATTTTTACGATTCGTAACGCTCCTTTAATTTTGTTTAAATAAAAAGTTAGTATAATCGCCAAAGTTTTGTTTTAATTTTTACAAAGGAGAAACGATGGAGTTTCTGACGAGTTTGTCTGAGAGCACGCAGTTTTTTATTCAATTGCTTATCGTGCTTGGCTGTTTGTTCTACGGCGCTAAAAAGGGCGGTATGGCCCTTGGAATTTTAGGCGGCATAGGACTTGTAATTTTGGTATTCGGTTTTAAGCTTCAACCCGGAAAGC
>NZ_CALHHT010000211.1 GCF_938031315.1 uncultured Campylobacter sp. | reverse complement strand
CACAAAATGACAAATTATATGCTTAAAATAGGCTGAAAAATACTAAAATTTTACCGAATTGTTACCGAATGTTTACCAAAATCGCGAAAATTCGGGCATAAAAAAAGCGAGACCCACACAGGTCTCGCTCATTATTGAAAGGAGTTCTAATTTCGATGGTGGGATTATATCAAGCTGCGGTAAACAGACGGCAACACAGGATTTTACGCCTTAGCTTTTTCGGCTTTAAATTTATATCTAAAATTTTAAATTTAAGCCGATATTTTGTTTGGCTTTTGTTTATCGATTATTTTCGTGTAGATTTGGCGCGGATTAAATTTAGTAAAATTTTTTCGTATAAAAAGCAGCGGTTAAATTTAAACAAGCCGGATAGCGCGATAAGGATAAATCCTCGCACCATAGAAAAGCCGTAAAGGCGGAGCGGCTAAAAGCGATCCGCAGGTTTAAAACGGCGAGCAACGAAGGCGATCAAAAATCGATCGGTGGCCAAATAACCTGCGGACAAAAGTCATAAAGCGGATTAAAAGCTTATATTTTCGCTATCTGGTACGGCTATGGAGTCGTTTTTATAGACCTGTTTAGTTACGATTTTCTCGCCGCTATAGGCGCGCGGAGAGCTCGCGCCCGCTTTACGAGAGATGATTCTAAACTCGGTAATGGTGCCGCTACTGGTGCTCACGTAGGCGACGTCGCCCGAGGCCGCGTAGTATCTACCCGAGCGCGCTATGTAGGCATCGCCGCTAGAGAGGTCTTTGAGCGTGTAAATATAGGAAGTGGAGCCTTGGCGCGTGTAGCTGAGCACTTCTGATTTGACGGCGTTTATATTGCCTGCCATGGCAGGTGCGTCATTGGAGGTAAACAGCGCGCAGCCCGATACTGCAAACGCAACAAACGCCGAGAGTATAAAATTTTTCATATTCAATCCTTGTGTTGATTTGGAGTTTAAGGGTAGTGGGTTTAGGCTTAAAATTTGCTTTCGGCGCGGAATTTTAACGCGCAAGATGAAATTTACGACGGCTATTTATCGGCCGCAAGCTTAAAATTTACCGAATTTTAAAGCTCGTCGCTAGCGGTCAATTTCGGCCTTTATGGCTTCGTAAATTTTAAATTTATTGGCGCGCGAGCTGTCTGCGCTGCGGGTCAATCTGTTTAGCAAGGATAAATTTTAGCATGAAGTTAAATTTAGACGCATTTGCAGCTGCGACGGCGTTAAATTTAAAATTTTAAATTTCGCAAACGCAACGACCAAATTTAAAAGCGGTTTGTTTTAGAATTTTATAGAGCTAAATTTTAAAGCAGCGCCGCGCGAAATAACGCTTCTGGTGCGCGGCGGCCTTTAAGCGGTAGCCTTTAAATTTACGAGCGCGAAAACTCCACGATCGCCTTGGCAAGCTCCAGCGTCGGATCGACAAAAATTTTATCGCTTTTAATTAATGGCAAAAATAGCGGCAGTTCGGTGCACGCAACGACGTAGATATCGGCGTCGATCTTGCCCAAAAGATCCTCAAAAATGCCCACGTATTCATTGATCTTGCCCGCTTTGACCCCTTTGTAGATACAGTCCATCAGCGTGTTTTGGATCTGCTCGCCCAGCTCAACGCTGATTAGCCCCGCAGATTTTAGCGGCTCGTCGTAGATTCGCGCCTTTTTCGTGCCGATCGTAGCCAAAACGGCGATCTTGCGCGCCTCTTTGTGGTTTTGCAGGATCGATTTTACCGTGACTTCAGCGATATGAATGATCGGCAGATCCACCGCCGCGACGATGTCGTCGGCAAAAAAATGCGCCGTATTGCAGCCCATCGCAAACGCCGCACAGTTCGCATTTTTCAGACGATTAGCGCTCTCGATCAGGCGCGGCAGCGGATTTTCGCCCTTACCCAAAATAAACGCCGTGCGATCCTCGATCTGCGGGTAGCTGTCGATTACGAGCGGGATATTTTCCTGATCGCTCTTCGCCGCGGTCGCCTCGATTATTTTAAGATACAGATCCGCGCTCGCCAAAGGCCCCATTCCGCCGATAATTCCAACTCTTTTCATCTAATATCCTTTCTAAATTTATCAAATTTAAATTTACTGGCTCTTGTAAAATTCATCTCGCCGTAGCCTTGCAAACATGCGGCGATGAAATTTGCCAAGCCGCTTGAGCCTCGCCGCAGCAGAAATTTTATCGCGACAAAATTTTATTGCCGCAATAGCCTAGTGATGCAAACGCGCTACAAAAAGCTAAATTTAACGCCGCAAGGGCTAAAAGCCTAAAATTTCAGCCCTCCCACTTGCTCATATCCATTTCATTTTCGGTTTTCGCGACATATATCGATGCCACGACGTCGCCCGTTACGTTCATCGAGGTTCGTCCCATATCCAAAATCGCGTCGATACCCAGAATCATACCGTATGCGATCGCGACATTGCCGTTTACTTTGATGCCGATGGATTCAAGCACCAAAAGCAGCATCAGCGCGCCCGCTCCAGGCACTCCCGCCGTTCCGATCGCAGCAAGCATTGAAGTAATGATGATCGTGAAATACTCGCTGCCGCTTAAACTTATGCCGCAAGCATTTGCGATAAATAGCGAGCAAACGCCCAAATATACGGTCGTACCGTTCATATTGATAGTAGCGCCCACGGGCAAAACAAAGCCGTAGATCGACTTTGGAATGCCCATATCCTCGGCTGTTTGCATCGTGATAGGTAGCGTGCCGTTAGAGCTACGGGTAACGAAAGCCGTAAGCATCGGCGGACGCACCTTTTTAAGAAATTTAACCGGGCTAATGCCAAGCAGCATACAAATAACACAATAAACCAAAAATACTTGAATCGCAAGTCCCAAATATAGGGTGATCGTAACGTTTAGCAGCGAGCTAAAAGCTTCGATGCCATTTTTATTAAATACGACGAACATCAACGCAAAAACGCCGATCGGCGCGTATTGCATCACCCAGCGTACGACCTTAAACATTATCTCACTCATTCCGTCGAAGAAGTTATAAACCGTGTCGGCGGAATTTTTGATGCGTGCATCGGCGCTGTCGCGGCAAAATGCAAGCCCCACGCCAAAAAATAGACAAAACGCGATGATCGGCAAAATTTCGCCTTTAGCGATAGAATCAAAAGGATTCGTAGGGATTATGTTTAATAAAATTTTACCTAAACTAGGGGCGCTTGCAGCCTTTTCTACGGCCTTTGACGCGTCGCTTAAATCAAGCCCGCTGCCCGGAGAGAACACAAGCGCGCATCCCAGTCCGATAACAATCGCAAGAAGCGTCGTAAGCGCATAAAACGCGATCGCTTTAACGCCTACTTTACCGAGGTGTGCGGGTGAGATCGAGCTAGTGCCTACGATCAGCGAACAAATGATGATCG
>NZ_CALHHT010000210.1 GCF_938031315.1 uncultured Campylobacter sp. | reverse complement strand
CCTTTTGCGTTTCGTAGTTTTGCATTACCGTCCTCTTACACTGCGCGCGCTTAGTCGCTATTTTGCGGCGGCGCGTCAAACGTCGCGTTCCGTCACGCGAGTAAAATTTTAAAACGAAATTTCAAAAAGCGCGAGCAAATTTTAAAAGCGGAATTTTAACGAGCTGCATTAAAATAGCGAAGTCGCACATCTTTCGTCCTATGGAGGTTAGATGGCGAAATAAAATTTACAAATTTTAAAAGGACTTGGATTGACGAACTTGATTTTAGCGGGGCTAGGCGGCTGTGTAGGCGCGATGGCGCGAGTAGGCCTAAGCGGAGTGATCGCGCGTGCAATGGACCGCGCCGGATTTTGGAGCGCGTTTCCGATCGCTACTTTTTGCGTGAATGCGCTGGGAAGCCTGCTGATAGGGTTTTTGCTCGCACTAAATTTAACGCAGAGCGTGCGGGTATTTTTTATCGCAGGCGCGCTGGGCGGCTTTACGACATTTTCTACGTTCAGCTACGATACGCTGCAATTATTGTTGGCGCGAGAATTTGCTATCGGTGTGCTAAACGCGGTCTTAAGCGTATGCGCCTGTATGCTGTTTTGCTACGCTGGGCTGCTCGCGGGCAGAGCGCTTGCAGGCTAGCCGTGGAGCACGTGAGCTTTAAATTTAAATCGCCTCTATGTTTGCGCTTTTAAATCAAAATTTATTGAAAGTGCCTGCGCTACGGAATTTTATCGCGCGCATGTGCTGCAAAATCTGCGAGCGATGGGCACAATCCCACATGCAGTGCAGTTTTGCGAAAGGGCGCGCAGCAAGTAGTTTCGCAAAGTGCAATATCAAGCAGGAGTTATAAGGCGAGCAAATCGTAAGACGAGCGAAAAGTAAAGCGAGCGAGAGGGATTGTAGCTAAATAATGGTGCTCGGCGTCGGGCAGGCTGGCAAAATCCAGATAAATTTGAATTTGCGTGCATTCTCTGCGTATCTTGTTCGCCGCAGCTTTGTGAAATTTCGCTATCTTGCGCCTAGTTATCGCGACGCCCTAAAAATTTCGCTGTCTTGGCGCGGATAAAATAAACCTAAGCCGTGCGATAAATTTTAAAAGC
>NZ_CALHHT010000209.1 GCF_938031315.1 uncultured Campylobacter sp. | reverse complement strand
ACCGTCGAGCCGGTAGGCTTGATATATTCGCCGTGCCGCCTGATTAGGATGACGAGGAAATCCTCCGGCAGCTCGAGCTCGGCTAAAATTTTATCGATCAGCACGCAGCCGTGATCCACGGTGTATTGGCGCAGCGTGCGATAAAAGATCGGCATATTCGAATTGGGCTCCGCGCTCTCCGGCTCCGGCGGCTCGCGCACGCCGCATCTATCCGCGGCGCGCTCCAGGCTCATTCCCTGTATCAGCACCGAGATTAGGACCATAAAAAAGACGGTGTTAAAGATAAGCCCCGCGTGCTTGATCCCTGCGGCATACGGATAGGTCGCAAGCACGATAGGTACGACGCCGCGAAGCCCCACCCATGAGATAAAGACCTTCTCTTTCTTGCTGTATTTAGAGAACGCGAGCGATATGAATACTCCCAAAGGTCGCGCGACAAACATCAGCCACAGCGCCGTTACGAAGCCCATAAGCGCGACGGCGGGCAGCTCGGACGGGAAAACCAAAAGCCCTAGCGTGATAAAAACCGTGATCTGCATCGTCCACGCTATGCCGTCGTGAAAGCCGATGAGGTTTTTCTTGTGAGCGAATTCTCGCTTGTTGACGAACATTCCCGCGACGTAAACGGCGATGTAGCCGTTGCCGCCCAGCTTCATACACAGCGTAAAAAGCAGCGCCACCCACGCCATCGAAAACACCGGATACAATCCCCAATGCTCTAGCCTTAGTCTATTGAAAATAGACGGCAGCGCCCTGCCGAAGGCGTATCCCATAAGCCCGCCGATAAAAAATTGCTTGATTAGCAGCGTCAGCATATCGATCGCACTAGGGCTTTGATTTAGCGAGATGATCTGGATGATCGTGACGGTCAAAAAGATCGCCATCGGGTCGTTGCTGCCCGATTCGAGCTCGAGCAGCGGGCCGAGATTGTTTTTCAGCGAAATTCCCTTTGCGCGCAGTATCGCAAAGACCGCCGCAGCGTCGGTCGAGGAGATGATGGCGCCCAAAAGCAGCGCTTCAAGCCAGCTGAAGCCGAGCAGAATTTTAACAAAAACCGCCGTCGCGCATGCGGTGACCACCACTCCGAGCGTCGCTAAGATGATGCCGCTAGCCATTACCGGGCGGATCGATTTTAAATTCGTATCAAGTCCGCCCGCGTATAAAATATAAATAAGCGCGATCATACCGACGTCTTGAGTGATGCGGTGGCTCGTAAAATCGATGCGCAAAAGCCCGTCCGAGCCCGCGAGCATCCCCACGGCTAAAAATATGATGAGCGAAGGAAGTCCGAATTTGCCCGAGATCTTGTTAAGCACGATGCTTGCGATGAGTAAGATCGCGGCGAAGAGTAGAAATTTTTCCAAAAAGCGCTCCATAATTTTTTCAAGATTATAGCGGGTTTTCCCCATTTTTAGGCGGGTTTTTGCGATAAAATTTTATTAAACGAGCAGGAGACGAAATTTTAAATTTACTCCATTTAAACGAAGCCCGATAATAAGAGCCGCACGAGTCGTAAAATTTTATTTTAAAGCTCGGTTGCGCCTGGGTTTTAAAATTTTTATGATCCGATAAATCGGCTAAATTTTGCCGAGAAATTTTTACAGATTCGTTTAGGGCGGCAAATCGAGATTGAAATTTTACGGCGCCGAGTCGGTTCGGTGCGCCGAGTTTTTGTTAAAATTTAGAGGCGCAAGCCCGCGTTTACGAGTTTTGCACGCGAAATCTCGGTTTAAATTTATCGCGGCGGATTGCGGTTAAAATTTGATATCTGAAACTCGATTCGGTTTTAAATTTAATCGCTACCTGCGCTTGTTTCGGTATCGATGGGTGGGGCATTGCAGCATAAATTTAATGCTTGCGGCGTCGCGGTTGAGATTTTGGGCGGTGCGGCATCTGTTTGCTTCCCGCAGAATACGGGCGCTGCTAACGCTATGGTGAAATTTAGAGCGCTGCTGCGCCCTCGGGTTTAAATTTAATCGCCGCTTGCGTCTATCCTGCGCGCGGCATGGACGGATGGTTTAAATTTAATCGGCTCTATCGCGACTTGGCGCCAAGCGTTAAAATTTTTACGATCTTTTAAATTTCGCCGTGCTGCCTTATAGGGCGGTACCTTTGGCGGGCGTGAAAAGCCCCTGCATATCGATGCCTTCGAGCTTCAGCAGCTTGATTTTTCTATCGATGCCGCCTGCATAGCCCGTGAGGTTGCCGTGCGCGCCTATGACGCGGTGGCAGGGGATGATGATCGAGATTTCGTTGTGCCCTACGGCGCCGCCCACGGCTTGCGCGGACAT
>NZ_CALHHT010000208.1 GCF_938031315.1 uncultured Campylobacter sp. | reverse complement strand
AGTCGCTGCTTCTTAAATTTAAAATTCTAAGCTCTGAAATGCGGAATTACACTCAATAAATTTTAAAATTTAAAGCCCAGAATTTTATTTGGTAAAAATTTTATCGAGCAGGATTTGGCTTGGTAAATTCTATAAAATACTACTATGGGAGAGGGAAAATGAGATTTTAAATAGAGTATTTCAATTCCCAATGGGAATTGAAATGCGAAACTCACATATCCCGCATTCATCGCCTTTCCGTAGAATTCTATTCCGCTAGGAGTTGAAACGCTCTTTGTGCCGGCAGATATGGCTCGGCATAGGGTAAAATTCCATCTTGTTTGTAATTGCTGCCAGAACCTATCAAAAAATCAAATCCCAAAAGCTTCGATATTAAAATTTCATCTATCCCGGTTAAAATTTAATGTGCCGATCGATAAGACACCTATTTGCGCAAGTCGGTTCGTCTTTACGGCATAATATGCAAAATTTTATAAAATTTTATGTTTATTTTATGCAGTATTCTGTATAATTCACACGGATAAACGAAGTGTTTTGCTATTTTTACTTATGAATAACACGATTTTTATTCATTTTATACGATTTTATGTATAATTAACGAATAAATTTGTATAATTTTCATATGTTAGAAACGAGCGATATATTCAACATTTTGCACAATGCCGTCGAAGCCAAAAACAACGGCAAAAAGATCTCCCATGCCGCAATGGCGCAGAGGTTAGGCGTGTCGATGCGGACGTATCAGGACTGGCGCTTGGGCACGACCAAGCCGCAGGCCGCGACCGCGATATGCCAGATGTTGTGCGAGCTCGATAGCGACGACGCTGCGTTTGTGCTGCATAAGATAAAAAAACTTATAGGAGAGTAGAGTGCAAAACATTACTTTGCAAGAAAAGCTGGATCTACAGGGCATCTTTCGCGTGATTTATGAGAAAAAAGAGTCGAAATTCGCGATCTTTTACAAGGCGCTTTTGAAGAAATTTTTTAAAAATTTTAAAAAATAACTGGCGGAGGCATTTATTTATTATACTTTATGTGACAAAGGCGGTAACATCCATTAAATTTAGATGATTTTTCCTTTTTATGACGACCACGCCGATATTCTTTGTTTTGCAGTTTCAGAGGATGCTACCGAATTCTGCTTTATAAAAATTTTTCTATCTTTCTGCCTCTTTGGTATCATCTAATTTAATTTTAAATTCTAACTTTGACACATGATCTTAAATTTGTAGCGTATTTAATTAAAATTAATGCAGAATTCCTTCTTTAACCTAGCTTTTAAGATCCCTGGCGTGCATTTTTACAAATATTTTGAATTGCTATTAAATGAGTTGCATTTAAATTTATTTATATTGCGGCAAATATACAGTTCGTTAAAATTTTAATTTGTGAGTAACTCCAAAATTTCATTCGTAACCCATAAATTTAACATATTTAGTAGGTGAATTAAAACCGAATGAATTTCATATAAGTACCCCATGTTGTATCCTATCCCAGCCATAACTAATCTTTTTAAATTTTATAGCGAGATGAGAATTCTATCCATTCCCGCCGCAAAAGGCGTATCGCGTAAATCCGATTTGATTTCAACAAGATAAATTCTACCTCCTACGCGAATCGTGCAATAAGCCCATTTAGGCGTTTCAATTCCCAAAGGATAGAATTATTCCACATCCCTGCGGGACGCTATAAAATGCAGTGGCAGAAGTTTCAATTCCCAACGAGATGGAATTCTACAATGCGGATGAAACTCGCCCGTATCGGCATTACGCGGTTTCAATTCCCAACGGGATGGAATTCTACCCTATTTAAGCCGTCTTTTAGCTTATCATCGTTAGTTTCAATTCCCAACGGGATGGAATTCTACGATTAGAATATAGCGAGACTTCGGTACCAGCTCATGTTTCAATTCCCAACGGGATGGAATTCTACAGCAAGCGGAAAACCTACCGCAAGAGCTACGGCCAGTTTCAATTCCCAACGGGATGGAATTCTACCCAGATCGCCAAATTTTAAAAAGCCGTCGCTGGAGGTTTCAATTCCCAACGGGATGGAATTCTACCGCGGGGCTAAGCGATAATCTAGC
>NZ_CALHHT010000207.1 GCF_938031315.1 uncultured Campylobacter sp. | reverse complement strand
CGCTCGCTATAAGTGTGTGCGCAGAATTTTAAGTCCGCGCTGTTCGCCGCTTTTGCCGCAAAATCGCTCTTTTTGCTCTTTTTCAACGCCGCAAAATCGCGCTGCGTTTCGCTCGCGGCGTGCCGCTCTTTTGCGAGCAGATCGGCGCTGCTCTGCTTTTCATCTGCGCCGCTTGCCGCCAGAGCGTGTGTGTAGTATTTCTCGCCCTCGAACCACAGCCCGCAAAGCCCCGCCCCATCGCCCGCGAGCGTGATTTTACCAAGCGGCGAGTCGTAATATGCGATAAATTTCATCATTGCTCCTATTTTGCGCTTTTGCGATTAAATTTAGCGCCGTAAACAGCGCTTAAATTTCCCAAATTTCTAAAATTCGCGGGCAGATTTTAGCTACGCTTTGCTTAAACTCCGTCTTTTGCGCGCTACTCGGGTCGCCAAGGGTTTCAAATTTGCAAAAAAGCTCCGCGATCTTTAGCCAGCCCGCAAGATTTAGATCGAATTTTTTCAAATTTGCCTCGGACAAAAACTCCAAATCATGGTCGTAAAACGCGATCTCGCCGCTAGAGCTTAGCAGCCAAAGATCGCCGCTGCCGCCGTCTGCAAAGATACAAAACTCGCGCAGCAGCCCGCTATCACCCTCAAAAGGAAATTTCGCCGCGTCGTTGCAGCGCGCGATCTCGTGCTCTTTCAGCACTCTAAAATCGCCCGCAATCTCCCTGCCGAGGTATCCGCCTAGGATATTTCTTAGCTCGTTTTTATTCAAATTTTATTTCTCCGCTTTAGTTTCGCTTTTTGGCGTAGAGCATAAGAAAGCCAACCATCGCCGCGAAAATCACGCACATCGCAAGCGTCACGATGAGCGTGCCGTGCGCCGAGCCGCTTAAAAACAGCCCCGTCGTGTTCATCCCGAAAAAGCTCGTGATGAAATTTAGCGGCATCAGCAGCGACGAGATGATCGTGAGAATGTAGATGTTGCGGCTAATTTTGTCGTTTTTGAGGCCTTGGATGAATTGATAGATATCCTCGATCCTGACGGCGTATTCGCTCATCACGCCTTTAAAAACGCCCGCTTCGTAGGCGTAGTTTTTCAGCTGCTTTTTCAGCGCCGGCTGCTCGTTTGCGCAGATGAGAAGCGCCTCGTAAAAATGCGAAATTTTGTTTTGAAATTTGCGGATTTCGTATTTTAGGACAGAGTGCCTTTTCATAAATTTTGAAAAATCGCCGCGCCGCGTGTAGATCTTTTCGTAATTTTCAAGCTCTGCGGAGTGCTCTAAAATTTTATCGCGGTACTGCGCGAGGATCTTTTTAACGACCGCGAAAAACTCCGCCTCGCTGCTAAGCCGCACCTCGCCGTCCGCGTCATCTTGCGAATAGATCGCGCCCGCATCAAAAATAAAGCGGTAATTTTGCTCGCGCGGCGCGTCCGTCACGAAGTACACATACTCGCGATCCTCGGCGTAGTAGTAGCCCGAAACGCTGCGCTTTTCGGTAATCGGGTTCAATGAGGCCTCCTTGCTTAATCGGTTTAAATTTACGGAATTTCAGAATTTCGCTCAAATTTACGGAATTTTGAAATTCCGCTGCCGATCAGAATTCTGAAATTTCGCCGCTAATAGGAATTCTAAAATTCCGCCGCCATTTAAATTTTATCGTATTTGGAATTTCAAAATTCTTTTGTGTTTGGAATTTTAAAATTTTGTGAGCTGTAAATTTCGGCTAAATTTTAAAATTTAGCATGCCGTAATTCAACCCCTATTAAAATTTAACGCGAGCCGTAAGGCTCGCCCCTTGAGCGTGCCAGGGGTTGGGGGATTTTAAGGGGGAAGGGGAGCGCCTCGCAAGTAGCGCCCCTTCTCCCTTAAGAGAAAACGCCGCC
>NZ_CALHHT010000206.1 GCF_938031315.1 uncultured Campylobacter sp. | reverse complement strand
AAATTTAAACGCGATAAAATTTGGGCAGTGAAATTTTAAGAGCTGCGTAGCGTGGAGCTTGTAGCTTTAAATTTGATTTAAATCCGCGCTTAGGCTTTGGCATCAATTAGAGTTTTATTTTGGCAAAATTTTATTATGATAGAGTTATGTCTTGGAATTTTGCCGTAGAATGCGATGTGAAATTTAGCTTTGAATTTCGCGCCGAATTGCGTGAATAAAATTCTGCGTCGATATGTGCTGAGCGCGCGAGATTTAAAGATGGAATTTAGCGGTAGGATTTTACAGACGCGATGTAAAATTACTATGGCTTTTATCAAATAAAAGAGAACATTGCATCGAAATTCGCAGGTATTGGTGTATTTTTGTAAGCGTGCGTTAACGCATATAAAAGACATATATTGCTTTAGGGCGTGCGATCTGCGCCTACAATTGCGGAATTTTATTGCGATAAAATTTTACTTTGATAAACTTCAAATCCCCGCTAAATTCTGTCTTCGTGCTAAATTTTGTGATGAAATTTTGAGTGGAATTCTATCGTAGTAAAATTTCATCGCAGCCAAATCTGCGGTAAAATTTTGTAAAATTATTTTTTAATCCGCCTTAGCATACAAAATCCAAGGAAATAAAGCGGCGACATAACGATAAAAATTATGATGTACCTCCACGCCGTGCTCGCAAAAAATAGCCCCGTAAGCTCCATAAATTTCATCGACGCGCCAGTATAGCGGTCGCCGATGCCGATGAAAATAATAGCCGCGAGCTCCACAAGTAGCGCAGGAGCAAATAGGATCGAGCCTGCGGTTTTGAAAAACATAAATGCAAAAGCCTTGAACTTATAATAAAACGAAATGAGCCCAAATCCGATCACACCGCAGATAAAAATCTGCTCGAACTCATCCAGCCCCAGGCTCTTATCCTGTAGGATCGTAGAGATGACGCACAGGATGATAAAGACGTTGTAATTCGCCATTTGACGCATCGGGTATTGATCGTGCGTCGCTATGGAGAGTAGGTTTATCGCGCGGTTAAGCGGCAGCAGATAAAATAGCGCAAAACTAAGGAAAATCAGCAGATCCATCACCATATAAACCGTGTCTTGATTGACGTAGTCTTGGATCTGCGAAAAAGATAGAAATATGCTTGCGATTTGCGAGCGGAATATCAAAATAATGACTATCGGCGCTATGGGCAGGATTATGGATTTAAGCCCTTCCTTGCGGATAGATGAAGTATAAATTTTACTCTCGACGCTTTGTGTGGTGCGCAGATCGTCTGTTTGGACGAACTCAAATCCCAAAAATTTAGGTTTTTTTGCACTCGCGGGTTTGGCTTTGCGAGGAAGTTTGAATTTTTTAAATTTTTTT
>NZ_CALHHT010000205.1 GCF_938031315.1 uncultured Campylobacter sp. | reverse complement strand
GCCGAAATATCTTCATCGACAATGTCGCGGCGACCGATCTTGTCGATAGGCGCGATATTTTAATAGTAGATTTTAGAAACCGAACGCGGTTTGCAAGCGACGCTAAGTTTATCACGATGCCCAGCGAGATGGTCTATAAGGCGCTGATCGACGCCGCGTTTTCCACGTGCGGTTTAAATCCGATCTTCGTGCCCAAAGAAAAAGACCTGCGCTTAAAAACAAACGTCGTTGCGCTTCAAGTTAACGGCGATCAGGCGGTTATCACGATCGCATATGAAATTTTAGATGCGATCAGCTCCAAAACCTCAGGCATCATCACAAAGCAGGTCTTCGTGCCCGATCCGAGCTCGCAAAGTATCTTTAACGCTATGAATTTAGTGCTAAATCAGGCGATCGATGAAATTTTAAGGGCGATACAATGATAGCGGCGCTTGAGGGGATCATTACCAAAAAAGAGCCTACGCGCTGCGTTTTGAAGCTCGCAAGCGGCGTAAGCTACGGCGTAAATATCTCGCTAGGGTGCGCCGCGCAGCTGCAAAGCGGCGCTAAGACCGAGCTTTTGATCACGCAGATCATCAGAGAGGATGCCGATCTGCTCTACGGCTTTTTGGACGAGAGAGAGCGAACGATGTTTGAGATGCTGATCAAACTCAGCGGTATCGGCGCAAGCACGGCGATGGCGGTGTGTTCGAGCCTCAGCTCGCAAGCGTTTATCAAAGCGATCGCTAGCGGCGATGCGGCGACGCTTACTTCGGTGCCGGGCATCGGCCCAAAGACGGCTCGCAGGATGATCGCCGAGCTGGGAGATGCGAAGCTGATGGAATTTAGCCCCGATCAGACCTATAAAGCGGAGGCGATCTCGGCGCTTGAGAGCCTCGGGTTTAAGAGGGAGCGCATTAATAAAGCGATGGTTGATTGCATCAGCACGAGCACGGCGGAGCTCGTAAAAGAAGCGCTTAAAAAATTAGCATAAGGAGAGATGATGAAATTTGGTATAGTTTTTGGCGGACAGAGCTACGAGCACGAGGTAAGCATAATCTCGGCAATCGCCGTTAAAAACGCGTTAAAAGGACAGAGCCTGGAGTTTATCTTTTGCGATAAGGAGCGCAAATTTTACCGCATCGAGGATAAAAATATGCGCGCGGCGTATTTTAAAAACGGCGAATACGCTAAGGCGAAGGAGCTTAGTATCGGCACGGGCGGGTTTTTTGCGGGCGGAATGTTCTCAAAAAGCATGCTTGATCTCAACGTCTGCGTAAATTTAATCCACGGCTGCGACGGCGAGGACGGTAAGATGGCGGCTTTATTCGAGTTTTTTGGCATCCCTTACATCGGGCCTCGCATCGAAGCTAGCGTGCTAAGCT
>NZ_CALHHT010000204.1 GCF_938031315.1 uncultured Campylobacter sp. | reverse complement strand
ACGCCGTAAATTTAGAGATATTTGCAAATTTATCGGTGATTCGCAAGATTTGTGCGGCAAATTTTAAAATTTGACCCCGAAAGCGAGGCGGCAGATCTTGCAAAGTAAAATTTTGCCCGCGAGAGCTCTCAATCCGCTATTCTACTCGATTTTGCGAGAGCTTGCGATTTTACGCGATCCCGCCCGATTCTTAAGCGAGTTCGCGCAATCCCGCGATCCTACTTGATTCCGCGCCGAGTTTCATCAGTCGGCGCGATAGATCGCGTAAATTTAAAGATTATTTGGTTTGATTGGTTTCGGTTTTCGGCGCGGCGGCGCTTGAGTTTATATCGCCCCCCGGCGCGCTGATAGGCTGCGGCACCGAAATTTCTTTAACCGAAGCAGTGAAATTCTGCTCGGCTTCAACATCGCCAGTTTTTTCGATATATGTAAAATCACCCATCTTCGTCCACGTTCTAGCTTTAGCTAAAAACGCCTTTTGGCTCTCCCAAATCTCTTTGAAATCGGGATTTTTCTCGCTTTCTTCGGCTAAAATTTCATCCGTCGCCTTGCGAAGCGCACGCATAATTTCAGGCGAAAAAGAGCGAATCTGAACGTTCGGATATTTCTTTTTGATCTCGTCCCAAATTATTACATTTTTATAAAACGTCTCGTTTTCTGCGTATTCGCGCGCCTTTGCGATAGAGGCTTCCAGGATATTTTGCAAATCCTTAGGAAGCTTCTGCCAAGTTTGTAGATTTATCACTATCTGCTGCTCGCTAGCGGGTTCTTGCCATCCCGTATAATAGTAATTTGCGACTTTGTGAAAGCCTAGAGGTATATCAAAGCTAGGACTTGCCCACTCGACCGCATCGATGGTGCCCATCTCTAGCGCCATATATAGCTCACCTACCGGTATCGTAGCGACTGCGACGCCAAGGCGGCTCATAACCTCCCCGCCAAAGCTTGGAATTCTAAATTTAAGCCCTTTTAGATCGTCTAGCGTATTAATCTCTTTTTTAAACCAGCCACCCATCTGCATGCCGCTATTTAGGATGTTAAAGACCTTTAGATTGCTTTTAGCATAGAATTTATCCGCTAGCTCCTTGCCTCCGCCGAAGTAATACCAAGCGTGCTGCTCGTCTTTCGTCATACCAAAAGGCACGGTCGTAAACAGCATATTCGCGCTATTTTTGCCTTTATAATAGTAGCTCGCAGTATAGCCTAAATCGTATTGTCCGTTTTTGACCATATCATAGATCGCAAAAGGTGCTTTATGTTTGCTAGGCGCGTCGATGCTGATTTTCAGCCTGCCATCAGACATACTATCTGCAAGATCTGCCATACGCTTGGCGACATCGCCTACGATAGGCATACTAAGCTCGTAAGTCTGAGCTAGCTTAAGGCGATAAACTTTCTTATCTGCGCCCCACAGCGACGTGGCTATAATCAAACTTAATCCGACAAGAATCGATTTTTTCATATACTACTCCCAAAATGAAATGGTGCGAATTTTATATAAAATCATCTAAATTCACGCTTTTATAACTAGCTTTTAAGCGAAATTTTCGCACAATTGCAGCCAAATTCGATAAGGAAAGGGCATGCAAGAAAAACATTACGAAGTAATCATCATAGGCGGCGGTATCACGGGCAGTGCGCTAGCATACGTGCTGGCAGAATTTAGCGGAATCAAAAATATCGCTCTACTTGAAAAATACGAAGGGCTTGCGACGCTAAATTCTAAAGCCAGCGCAAACTCTCAGACGATTCATTGCGGCGACATCGAGACCAACTACGACCTGCAAAAAGCGACCGAAGTCAAGCGCAAGGCGGATATGATCGTGAAATATTGCCAAAAGCACGGATATGAGAATAAATTTTTATTTCAGGGGCAGAAAATGGCTCTTGGCGTGGGCGAAAGTGAGGTAGAGCTAATTAAAGAGCGCTTTGAGAAATTTAAAGAGCTTTATCCGTATTTGCAGCTTTTTGACAAGGAAGAGCTCAAAAAAATCGAGCCCAAGCTAGTTTTTGACGGGCGCGGCGAGGAGCGAGCGGAGGATATCGTAGCAATGGGCGTACAATCGGGAGTTTATACAACGATCGATTACGGCGCGATGGCGAATTCTTTTGTGCAAAACGCTAAAAACGTGGAGGGCAAAACCTGCGATCTGTACCTAAACACCGAAGTGCAAAACATCACTAAAGTAGGCGATAAGTTCTATATCCGCACCGCAAATAGACTCTCGCTAAGCGCTGATTTCGTAGTCGTAGATGCTGGCGCCCACTCGCTGTGGCTAGCGCACAAAATGGGGCTGGGGCAGGATCTTAGCACGATTTGCATCGCTGGCAGCTTCTATCTAACCAAGCAAAAGCTTCTAAACGGCAAGGTTTACATGGTGCAAAATCCGAAGCTTCCGTTTGCCGCGCTTCACGGAGATCCCGATCTTTTAGCGGGCGGCTGCACCAGATTCGGACCTACCGCGCTTACGATGCCGAAGCTTGAGCGCTACAAGGGCTGTCGTTCGGTGCCGGAATTTTTTCAGTCATTAAATTTTGACTTGGACGTAGCCAAGGTTATTTGGCAAAATTTTGGCGATAGCGAGGTAAGGGACTTCTTAATCCGCAATATAGGCTTTGAGATACCGATTTTAGGTAAAAAGCTTTTCGTCAAAAATGCGCGCAAGATCATACCTAGCATCCGCGAGGAGGATATTTACTACGCCAAGGGCTTTGGCGGCGTGCGCCCACAAGTAATCTCACACTCGCAAAAAAAGCTGCTTTTAGGCGAAGCTAGAATAGGCGAAAATCCGGGGATTATCTTTAATATGACCCCAAGCCCCGGCGCTACGAGCTGCTTAGGCAACGCACTTCGCGACGCAAAAAGTGCTTGCGAATATTTGGGAGCGAGCTTTGATGATGCAAAATTTGACGCGGAAATGATGCAATAAAGAGGAATTTTTAAATTTCGCTCGGGCAAGAATTTTAAAATTTTACTTCGACGAGGATTTTAGAATTTTGCTCGCGCTTCACATATATAGAGGATTTTAAAAATTTCATTCAAACGCAGATTTTTAGAATTTAACCTGCACTGCAAGCTATGAAATTTTAAAATTTCGCCGTGCCGTAGAATTCTAAAATTCTCGCGCGCCATAAAATTTTAAAATTCCTTCGTCTAGCGAATTTTAAAATTTAGAAATTTCAAAATTTTGCGTAAAATTTCGCCTAATACGGCGATAAATTTTAAATTTAAAGGAGAAAAGATGCTTAAAAAAACCAAAATCCTAGCGACCATCGGGCCCGCAAGCGACAGCGAAGAGATGATGAGCGCGATGGTAAAGGCGGGCTGCAATGCCTTTAGGATGAACTTCAGCCACGGCACGCACGAGTATCACGAGGCAAATTTAAACAAAATCCGCGCCGTAGAAAAGAGCCTGGGCGTGCGCGTAGGCGTATTTCAGGACATCAGCGGCCCAAAGATCCGCGTCGGCAAGCTCGAGGAAAATTTTAAACTAAAAACGGGCGATAAAATCACCTTCCTTCCTCGCGAAATCATCGGCAAAAATACCGCGGAAGGCGAATACGAGCTGTGTATCAACCACCCAGAAATTTTGCCGCTGATGAAAGCAGGCGAGTTTATCTACCTCTACGACGGCTCGATCCGCGCCAAGGTAGTCGCGGTAAGCGAGCAAGGCGTGCGAGCGGTGCTCGAAAACGACGGCTTTTTAAGCTCGAATAAGGGGGTGAACTTCCCAAACACTCGCCTAAATATTGACGTCATCACGCAAAAGGACCTCGAGGATCTGCGCTGGGGCGCGGCGCACGGCGTAAATTTCGTAGGCATCTCCTTCGTGCAGTCGCAAAACGACATCCTGCGCGTGCGCGAAATTTTAAACTCGCTGGGCTCAAAAGCTAAAATTTACGCCAAGATCGAGAAATTCGACGCGGTCGAAAATATTGAAAAGATTATCGAGGCAAGCGACGGAATAATGGTCGCGCGCGGAGATCTGGGCATCGAGATGCCGTTTTATGAGATCCCGCGCATCCAAAAGCGCATCATAGCTCTTGCCAACGCCCGCTCAAAGCCCGTCATCACCGCCACGCAGATGATGCTTAGCATGACCGAGCACGAGCGCGCCACCAGAGCCGAGATCAGCGACGTCGCAAACGCCGTGCTCGACGGCACCGACGCCGTGATGCTAAGCGAGGAAAGCGCCATCGGCAAAAACCCCGCAGCTGTAGTCGCCGCGATGAGCGAGACGATCCGCGAGACCGAAAAGATCTATCCTTACGATAAATTTAACGATTACGATTTCTACGACGAGACCGATATGATCACTTCAAGCACCGCAGCGCTTGCCGCAAGACTGGGCGCGGGCGCGATACTTTCGATCACGGGCTCGGGGCGCTCGGCGATCAAACTCGCACGCAACCGCGCTAAAATCGACATCATCGCAATCGCGCACGACGAGCAGACCGCGCACGCGCTAAGTCTCGTGTGGGGCGTAAATCCTGCGATGGTCAGGGAAAAAACGAGTATCAACTCGCTGCTCGCACGTATCATAAGCGAGGCTCTGCAGCGCGGGCTCATCGAGGAGGACGGCACCTACGTGATGACGGCGGGCTTTCAAAGCGGCCATCCCGGCAGCACCGACTACATCCGCATCATCAAAAAAGATCAGATCGATTTCTACCGCAACGCGGCAAAAACGGGCTTTTAGAGTAAAATTTAAAGCGCAACATTAAATTTAGCGGTAAAATTTGAAGTTTTTGAGTCGCAGACCTAGAGAGGTAAAATTTTAAAAATTAGGAAGGAAAACGATGATACCAAGCTACAAAGAGATGATGTTTCCGATTTTAAAATTTATCGGCGAGCGCGACAGCGTGGATAAAAAAGAGGTTTGTAAATTTGTCGCGGAGTACTATAAATTTAGCGAAGATGAACTCTCGCAAAGGATACCCAGCGGTATGCTTTTGTACATTAACCGCGCGGGCTGGGCGTTAGCATATTTTGCAGGCAATAAAGAAGTCGTAAATTTACCCGGCACCAAAAAGCCAGTCAAAAAAACCGGCAGAGGCGTGTACGAGATAACGGATCTTGGCAAGCAAATGCTAAAAAACAAAGACGCGCAGGCGAAATTTGAAGCTTGGTATGATGAAATTTATAAAAACAAAAGCGCGCCGAGCGCCGAAATTTCGCAAACAGCAACGCAAGAAAAGACTCCCAGCGACATCATAGCAGAGACGGCAAACGAGCTCGCACAAAATCTAAAATCTCAAATTTTAGATGAAATTTCGCAAAAAAAGTCGAGCTTTTTTGAATATTTAGTGGCGCGCTTGCTCGAAAAAATGGGCTACGGAGTAGGCAGGCTAACCAAAAGCGGCGCGGACGGCGGTATAGACGGCATTATAGATGAGGACGAGCTTGGATTATCGCAAATTTACGTGCAAGCCAAAAGCTGGCAAGGCACGGTTTCACGCCCCGAAATTCAAAAATTCGTCGGCGCGATCTCAGATAAGCAGACCAAAAAGGGCGTGTTTATCACGACGTCAAAATTTAGCAAGGATGCCGAAAGATACGCCGCGAACGTGCAAAGTCACACGGTGGTTTTGATCGACGGCGAGCGGCTGGCGGAGCTGATGATAAAATACAAACTCGGCGTTCAGGTGCGACAAAATATAGAAATTTGCGACATCGACGGCGACTTTTTCGGCGATGAAATTTAAGCAAAGACAAAATGTTCCTGAATGCGTTTCCGATTAAGCGTGAGCGAGATAAAATTTAGGAGTAAAAATACCGAAACAAAATCCGCCAAAATCAAAAATTTCAGCTAAATTTAGCTGCGCAAAGCTTCGCGGTAAGGTCGCGGCGTGAAAATTTAAAATCCTAAAAATATTACAGATCAAGCGCTGCGCTCTTAAATTTCAAGGTATAATTACGAAGCAAATTTACAAAATTTAACCGAAGGAGAGACCATGAAAAAATTTCGCTCACTGCTGCTGTGTGCGGCGGCGGCTGCGACTTTGAGCGCCCAGGGTGAGGATAAAGTGGAAAAAATCACTTCGATCGACATCTATGTTTCGCCGTTTTATTCGGCTAAGGAGGGCAAGCCCGAATACGTGCATGTTTACGAGCCGATCGACGATCTGTTGATGAAAAACGACGTGCCAAGCCTAAAAAAGGCGATCAAAATCATCGAAGATGCCCCGGAGATGGTCGCTCCAACCACGCTGATGACCGTCGCGGCGCGCGCTTATGATCTGGGGCTTAAGGACGACGCGGTGTTTTGGTTCTACGCGGGCAAAAATCGCTTCTTAACCTTCGCTCGCGTCATCGACATCAAGGACGAGATGTTTCGTGAGACCGAGTCCGCGAATGCGGCGTTTTTACAGCTCGTCGGCAACGTGGTAAATCCATACGCATTCTGCGATCTCGCTAAACAGCGCGATGCGGCGGCACGCGCCAGGGACTGGGTCAAGGCGCACCCGTATAAAGCGATATTTGATGAGAAATTTCCATCGCACTTCGTAGATCGCGCCGCTGCGCTCAAGGCAGCCGAGGACAAAATGGACGCCGCGCTACTTAGGCAGGACGAGTTTTTCGCAGACCCCGCTAAAAAGGCGGACTTCCTAGCCAAGCGCAAAGCAAATAACGCAGATGAGCGCTTCTGCGATTAGTGTCGCTTAACCAGCGGCACTTTTGAAAAATCGGCATTATTTGAAATTTTGAGCTATCAAAAATTTAGTACCACATTTTCATCTTTTCAAGTAGATCTGCGCGTGAATTTAAAATTTTATTACGTAGAATTTTATCACTAACGGCACGCAGTGAAGCTTTGATATAAATCAGCCTAGATCTGTTTAAAATTTAGCAGAAGCTCGCACGCAATTCTATTTCGCATAAATTCTATCAACAACTAACACAAAATCAGATCAAAATATTACTAAAATTCCAGCAGTTTGGCGACGTAAAATTTCACCGCTACCGCCTAAAAATCGAAGTTTTTAAATTTAGCCGCGCGGCGAAATTTTATCCGTTTTTATATACGAACATTATATAATTATCAAAATTTTTTCCAAGGAGAGAGGATGAAAAAGCTCACTACGATACTTGCGCTACTCTGTGCGGCGGCGTTTGCCAAGGAGTATGAGTATATGGTGCAAAGTATGAGCTACGGCTCACTCGGAGGGCGCAAGGAGAGCACGCATCTAAGCTACGACGCGGCGGCGCGCAAGCTGGAGCAGATAAGAGATACGAACTCCTCGGACGGCCTAGGCTCTAGCTACAAAGAGATCAGCTACTTTGACGAAAAGGGAGGAATGGTTAAATTTGAAGTATTTAACCTCGATCTTAAAAGCGACAAGTGGAAAAAAATAGAAGACTACACGGAAAGCGTAAAGGGTAACGTCACGACGCGCGAGAGCAATTCGATAGTGGATGACGGCACGCGCAATGCGAGCAAAACCGTCTCCAGCTACGACGGTAACGCGACGCAGGACGTGAGATATAAGTTTGTAAAGGGCAAATGGCAGAAAGAGAGCATGAACAGATCCGTAAAAAACGCGTGGGATAAGGAGGAGCTTACGATAAGCTTCAAATGGGACGGCAAGAGCTGGCAGCCCAAAGATAAGACCGAAATTTTCTACGACGGCTCAGGGCAGATGAGCGGATACGTAACCTACGAGTTTGTAAACGGCGCGTGGCAAAACAGCGAGCGAGAGATGCTTAACGGCGATCGAAACGGCAGCTACGAGCAGATCCGCAGCACTTTTAGGGGCGGCGCGTGGCAAAACGCGACGATGAGTAAGCATGAGCTGGACGCCGCAAAGGGCGAGGAGGTCGTTACGAGCTTTATCTGGAACGACGAGAAGGGCGCGTGGGATAATATGAGCAAACAGACCGCTATCAAGAAGGGGGCGGATCTTAATATGACCTCGTATCTGTGGGACGAGCGGCTTAAAGATTGGGTCAAAAGCTACTCAAACGGCGAAATTTACGACAAATCGGGCGAGCGCCCGCTCATGCAAAGCCACGAATCAAATTCCAGCAGCAACAAATACGTCTATAGCTACGACGAGCGCGGCAGCAATACGGCGATGGATATCTACAAGCTTGACGCGAGCGGCAAATGGGTGCAAACCGGGCGCTCGGAGGCCACTTACGATACCGCAATCCCGGCTGATAGCGTGGGATACGGAGCTGCGCTGATGATGTTTGAGATGCCTAGTATCTACGCGATAACGAACTTTAAGGAATTTAAGCTTAAAGACGGAAAACTCGAGCTCATAACGGAGCAGACGTGGAAATATAAAAAGATAAAGTAGCGTTTGAAGACGCGCAGGTAAAATTTCGCGGCTAAATTTTACCTGCGCGGCGTTGTACGCGTACTGCGGTTAAATTTTATCGGCGTGGCGTTTAAATTTAACAGGCGCGGCGACCCGCGAGCTATGCGGTTAAATTTAGCTAGCGCAGAGATATTCGTGCGCCGCGTAAATTTTAAAATTTAAATCCTACGCCGCGGCAAGTCCGTACGCAGCGACAGCAAAAGAAAAGGTTGAAAAATGGTTTTAATTAGAACGGCTATTTCGGCTTTAATTTCAGCGAGTATCTGTTTTGGCGCCGTAGAGACGCAAGATCACGGCGCGGCGAGCGGACAAAAACAGACGATAGGGGGCGGCGGGAGAGATGATCAAACGCCCGCGGACAAGCAAAGTAGCGAAATAAGCGCAACAAAGCACGCAGACGAGCAAGGCGACGAGGCGCAAAATTTTAAAATCAAAAGGCACTATTTTCGCAGCTGTTCGTGCCTGCATAAACAAAAATCAAAGGAGCCCGCCCGCCTCTACGATGAAATTTCGCAAGAGCAGGCCGAAAGATCGGCGGCCTATTTCATCGGCTATTTCAAAGAGGGCAAGCTAAGCCGC
>NZ_CALHHT010000203.1 GCF_938031315.1 uncultured Campylobacter sp. | reverse complement strand
TTTCATCCGCACCTAATATGTATAATTAAGCGTCAACATAAAATTCCGCGGCTCGCCGTAGAAGTTATTCATACCCGCGGTACGATTCTGGGTATTTTCGAAATACTTTTTGTCGGCGATGTTTTTAACCGCAAAATTTATGCTAAAGTGCTTGTCGAAATTATAGCCGACGTTTGCATCCCACAGCGTATAGGCCTTCTGCTCGGGAGCTACGTAATTTACGTTTTGATAGAACCCCGACGTGGCGCTTTGGTATCGCATACCGACGCCAAAGATCAGCTTGCGCTGGGCGGAAAACGGAATTTCGTAATTCGTATAAATTTTAAAAAGATGCTTCGGGATATATTTTTTCGCGTTAGCGCCCTTACTATAATCGACCGTCGTAGAATTCGCCTTCTCGCTTTTTAGATATTCGCTGCGATTAAACGTATAGCCCGCAAACACTTTCCAACTATCCGTTATCTCTCCTTGCGCCTCTACATCGACGCCTCTGCTTCGCACCTTGCCCTCGGCGATAGAGTAATTCGTATTTAGCGGATCTTGAATAGCTCTATTTTCTTGAATTATCTGAAATAGCGCAATGCTAGTATTTAACGCGCCTTCAAAATACTCTCCTTTTACGCCGGTTTCTACGTTGTATCCAACTACGGGATCTAATATCTCACCGTTTCTGTCGGTAGAACTTTGCGGTTTAAAAATTTCCGCATAGCTTACATACCAGCTGTGATTTTGCGTAAAATCCCACGTCAGCCCCGCATACGGCGCAAAATGCACTTTCGTAGGTCTGTCTCGCTTGCCGGTCTCGTTCGGATAGATATAGTCCTTCAGATAGGCGTTATATTTTACTCTAGAATATCGTCCGCCCAATAATATATGCCAATCCTCGCTGAGATTATATCTGGTACCCAGGCTAATAGCGGATTGATAAATTCTATTGTTGCGTATAATCCTGGGCAAGGCTGCTTCGATTGTTCCAATCGGGCTCTAGGATCAAGTCTTTGTTCCAATTGTAAATACCCATTCCAAGCGAGTTTAGAGTTAAATTTGTCGGATATTTTCTATTATTGCTAAATTTTTCTCTCGATGCCGAGCCGTCTATAAAGAACTCATGTTTGTTGCCGAAGAGCTCATACTTACCTTCGAGCCCGATTTTTGCGGCGATCTCTTTGGAGGTATTTTCATATCTTTGTCTCCTTACATTATGCGACGTAGTGCCGTTATACGGATTTACTCCGCCTAGGGAGCCAAATTTAAACATGCCTTTGCTGTCGGTATAATTCACTTTCACGTAGGCTTTCGTATCGTCACTCAATTCATGGCTTAACTCGGTGAAGGCGTTGTATTTTCTATACTCGCTTCTATCCCAATTCGAGCCAAAATAGCTTTTGCGGCTTAAATTTAAAAGATTTCCCTGCTCGTCTATAACCGGAACGCCGAAAACATCATAAACGCCTCTTGATTTTTGATAGATTACGCCCGTGCTTAGCAAAGTCTTCTCGCCGATATCAAAGTCAAATAACCCACCCACCGCGCTGCGCCAGCCGTTAGCGTAATGCTTATAAGCGCCCTCTTTGCCCGCTATGCCGATCAAGCGTCCGCGCACGGTGCCGCTTTGATTTATCGCATCCGTTATGTCGATCATGCTACGGTAATT
>NZ_CALHHT010000202.1 GCF_938031315.1 uncultured Campylobacter sp. | reverse complement strand
CTTCGTAGCAGCGAAGCTTAAAACTTTTGCAATTACCGGGAAGCGCTGTTCGTCCAAGAAGCTAAAATCGCCGCTTTGCGCGCCCTGCGAAAGTGCGTCAAAAAGCTCTTTGCCGCCGAAAAATGCGAGCGTACCTAAGATTATGAGCGAGCACACAAGCGGCAATAGCGAGAGCAAAATAAACTTGCGCGTAAAAAAATCCTGCTTTGCCAAATTAAAAATTCTACCCATGTATGCTCCTATTTGCGTTATTTTAGCGACTTTTGCGACGGAATTTGAGCTGAGATTTATTTTGACTGCCGCACCGCGCCTCATCAATCCGCTCGCTTGGCTCAATCTCTTGCTTTAGCCGGACCATCTCGCCTTATGATACGAAATTTATGCTTTGATCGCTCGCCCGTCCGCGTTTAATTTGCTCGTTTATCGTGTGTAAAAAAAGAGGCTAGATCTAGCTTGGTTTTTGCCTGCTGCGAATATTTATTTGCTTGCTGCGCGGAATTTTGCCACTTGTATGCAAGCAAAGCATTGCGTAAAATTTTAGGTACAAAACTGCAGAATTCTAAATCAAAGCCCTTTTTTAAAATTCGCATGCCGAAATTTTATAGATGAAATTTCAAAATTTCAAAGGTAAATCCCGCGCGCAAATCCAGACTTCACTTCGTCGCGTCGTAGATCTTTTGCAATTGCTCGTAAATTTCGTTTGCGCTTACTGCGCCTTTTGATAGCACCTCGATTAGCACCTCGTTATCTTCAAGGTCTCCCCAGATTTTGCGGTAGCTGCCCTCTTTGTAACCGTGGTCTTGGCGGAATTTATTCAGCACGTTTTTGCCGATATATTTTTCAAATAAAATATCGAGGCTCACGCCACATTTAATCGCAACGCGAAAAAAATCGGTCAGCAGCTCGCCGATTTGCAGCTCAAAGCCGCTTGTTTCGTGGATTATGAGCTCGATGTCGTTTACGATTTCGTAGATGCTGTATTCGCGCACGTCGTAGGCGTAGGAGCTAAACTCCGCAAACCCACTCACTGCCGTGACGTCGCTTACGATGTGATCGATGTCTTTGCTGCCGTAATATTGCTCTAAAATATAGCTCATCACGAAGTGCCAAATATCAACGATCTCGATGACGATATTATTCACGTCCGGCGCTGCAGAGATATTTTTCCAATGCTTCCACGCAAAGCTATCGATGAGCTCTGCGCATTCCATGTAAATGCAGCGCTTCCAGTTGATAAGTTTGCCGTTTTTTGTATAGCCGTCCTCCCAGCCCACGCCATTTGTTTCGTCGTTTAGGGCTTGCTGCATCAAAAACATCTCTTTTACTTTTTTATAATTTTCCATAAAAATTCTCCTAATTTTGGCTCGCGATTATAGCTAATAAAAGAAAATCATTGTATAATTTAGCAAAAAGGAGGCTTAAAATGTGTGCCGCTCAGGATAAATTCGACGAGTTTTTAGGCAGGATGAAACTTCTATCTCTCGGAGTTTTGCGCAATAATCTGCCATATTGCTGCAGTGCATTTTATGCCTACGATCCGCAAAATAAGGAGCTCATCATCGCAAGCGCGAGCGACTCCGAGCATATCAAAGCAGTCTTTGCCAACCGCGGAGTTGCGGCTACGGTCGCGCTGGATACGAAATTTGTAGGTAGGATCAAAGGCGTGCAGATTTGCGGCCATATCCGTAGCGCGGATGAGCGCGAAACCTCGCTATATCTTAAGCGCTTCCCGTTTGCGCGCGCGATGGAGACTGATTTTTTTACGATTAGAATCGATTGGATGAAAATGACCGATAATACTCTAACTTTCGGCAAAAAGCTAATTTGGGAGCGCTAGCTCGCTAAGAATATTGTCTATTTATATTTTGCGAAATTTTAAACTTTGCGAGGATTAAATTTTATCTAGTAAGATTTTGAAATTTGCATAAATTCTATCTTGTCTATTTTTCAAAGAATTTCACCATTAGATCCGCTTTAAAATTTCCGCTCGGTTGGTTTTTGGAATTTTACAGCATGGAATTTAGCGTAAAATTTCATCTTGCAAGCGGGGATTATCGCAAATTTTATTACCTTAGAAGCGGAGCTTGCCGCATAGAATTTTGTGTGAAAATTTTAAAATTCTAAAATTTGACTTTTTAGCCTGGTGCGCGAGCTTAGCTCTGCCGCTTTCTGATTTCGCTTACTAGCCGTCCGCCGATCGCGTAGTCGTCAGTGGATATTTCATCTATCGTAAC
>NZ_CALHHT010000201.1 GCF_938031315.1 uncultured Campylobacter sp. | reverse complement strand
ATCCTTATGCGATTTAAGTACGCTCAGATCATATCTTTCGCGCATTTTTCCCTCACCTAGCCAAACAATAGCACCGATATGCTTTTGCGCCTCGGGAGCGAAAAGATAAGGCATGCCGTGCAGATAAACGCCGCCCTCGCCGAGACTCTCGCCGTGATCGCTCATATAGATCATCGCCGTTTCGTGCGTCTTAGAATACGGTTTTAAAAAATTTATAACCCTACTTAAAAAATAATCCGTGTATAAAATCGCGTTATCGTAGGCATTTGAAATTTCTTGCTGCGAGCAGTTCTCAAGCTCGTTATCGCGGCAAACGGGGCTAAATTTTTCAAATTCTTTCTTATAGCGCTTAAAATACGCAGGCCCGTGATTGCCCATCTGATGCAGCACGATTAATACATCTTTGCCCGCGTTTTCGGCGACAAATTTATCAAGCCCCGCAAGCATCCCCTCGTCCCTGCACTCTACGTCGCAGATCGGATTATTTTGCGGAATTTTAAAATTCTGATATTTTACGCGCAGCGCCACACCTTTGGAATCGGAATTGTTATCGCGCCACAAAATCGCCATGTCATCAGCGCGGTTTAGTATGTCTAATACGTTTTGCTCCTCCGCAGCCTTTTCTACGCTAAATTCCTCGCGATTTAGCAGCGAAAACATGCACGGCACGCTTTGCGCCGTCGAAGTGCCACAAGAATGGGTATTGCTTAGGCTTACGACACCCTGCTCTTTGGCTAGTAGCGGATTAGTATCTCGCTCGTAGCCGTTTAGCGAAAATCTATCCGCTCTCGCCGCTTCGCCCACGACTACGACGACGAGCTTTTTTGGACTTGTAGAATTTTTATCGATATGCGCGTCTGTAGCGATTTGCATCAGAGGCTGCGAGCCCTGCTTTTTAGATTTTGCGGCAAATTTAACGCCGCTGTAGATCCAATATCCGGGATTTGCGTAGCTGCGTAAAATTTTATGCTCTCTGAAAAATGACGCGTAGTATTTGCTAAATCCAAAAAGCAGTGCTGCGATGATTGCTATGCAAATGCCCGCTGTTTTGAGCTTAGCTAAAATTTCAAATTTAAGCGGACGGTAGCTAACGCGCGAGCGAGCAATCAGCACGCAGGGTAAGACGCCCAGCACCAGCACGTAAATCGCTAGTCTCGGGCTAAAAAGATCCGCCGACTCGGCAAAGTTCGTCTGGGCTGCGTTACGGATCATCTCCGAATCGATTACGACGTTATAGCTATCCATGAAATACGCCGTAAACGACGAAATAAAAAAGCATATCATCAAAATCGGCTTGGTTGTATAACGCGAGCTAAAAATCGTAAAAAATAGCGTCAAAAAAGCGATCAAAACTGCCACATCGCAGACAAGATAGATAAAATTTAGCCCCGAGATTCCGTAGGCATTTATGATATTTTTAAAAAACGAGAAGTTAAAAAATGCCACAAAAGCAAGCGAGCTTAGAAAAATAAGCTTCTGCTGCGACGGATTTTTAAAAATGCTAGGCACGAAGCGTTCCTTGAGATAAAATTTCAAGTTGAAATTTTACGGCGTTTTGGTAAATGCTCGGAAATTCCGCGCTTTGTATCTCACAAATCGCAGCAAAATTTTTGTGAAATTTTAAATACACATATAGTATTTCGGCGCAAAGCACATACCGCTACTTCGCGCCGAAATTTAACAAAGCGCGCGTTGACGCCCGCTTCGCGCCGAAATTTTGCAGGCGCTAAATTTAAGCTCCGATGCTCTCGCCCGCGATCATTCCGAAAACCATACAATCAAGGATTGCGTAGGTTCCGAGCCTGCTCGCGCCGTGCACGCCGCCGGTCACCTCGCCCGCAGCCCAAAGTCCCGGGATCGGCTCGTGAGTAAGGCTCGAGATTACCTGAGCTTTGGTGTTAATCTCGAGCCCTCCCATCGTGTGGTGCACCTTCGGCATCGTGCGGCTTGCGTAAAACGGCGGTTTGGAAACGTCGATGCCGTCTAGCTTATCGACCACTTTGCCGAATTCGGGGTCTTTGCCCGCTTTGACGTAAGAGTTATAATCCGCGACGGTCTTTAAAAACGGCTCCAGCGGCAGATTGTAAGCCTTTGCAAGTTCCTCTAGCGTGTCAAATTTCTTCACGACGCCCGCTTCCAAAGGACGTGAAGTATAGACCGGGTTACGCGCGGCGACGGCTTGAGAGTCGCAGACGTTTACCGGATAGTTGTCGTTTTTCTCGCTCTCGCCGATAACCTTAAAGCAGGCGTCCGCCTTGATCTTGCGCCCTGCGTGCTCATCCATAAAGCGTTTGCCGGTCTTTGGATCGACGGTTAGACCGTAGGTGTTGCAGCAGTGGTTGGTGAAATTTACTGCGGCGCCGAAGCCCTTTTCATCGGGCGAGCAATACGGAAGGAACTGAATCCACGATGTTAGAAGGGTAAAAGCGCCGATTCTGTTTGCCGCAAGCATCGCTCCTGCCGAGCTTCCAGGGTGGTTGGTGCTGTCTATGCTAGGTACTACGCGCGGATCTTGGATCTGGCGGTACCATAGATCGCGTCCGTATCCGCCCGAAGCCAGCAAAACGCCGTCTTTGGCTTTATAGCTCTTTTTCTCACCGCTTTTATTTTCCAGATCGTCGCTAAAGAGCTTCGGATCAAATTTATACTCCTCGCGCGCTTCTACGCCCACGACGCGGCCGCTGTCGTCCACGATAAAATCGTCAAATTTCGTGCGGGTCTTGATCGTGACGTTAGGATCGTTTTGAAGTTTACCCATCATCGGTTGGATGTAGCCCGAGCCCGAGCCGTTGGTTGATTGCAAGCTTCTTGCGACGCTGTGGCCGCTTTCAAAGATCAACTTATCGCTAAACTCCGCTCCGCAGCCCACCAAAAGATCCACCGCATCGTTGCTGCGATCAAACATCACGCCTAAAAGATCGGTGTGGTTAAGCCCGAGCCCGTCTTTTACGGCATCAGCGATAAAAAGCTCCTTGCTGTCTTTGATGCCCTGCGCTACTTGAAATTTATTCATCGGAGCAGCCATATTTCCGCCGTTGATGACGGAATTCCCGCCCGCGCGACCCATCTTTTCAAGCACTAGCACCTTTTTGCCGCGCCCGCTGGCTTTAATCGCCGCGGCAAGCCCCGCAAAACCGGTGCCGATGATGACGATATCGTATTCCTCATCAAATTTGACGTCCTTGGCATTTTGTGCCGCGCACGCGCTACTAGATCCCAGCGCAAGTGCCCCCGCACCCACCGCGCTAATCTTTAAAAAACTACGTCTTGATACGTCATGCTTTTGCATTACAACTCCTTTAATTGAAATGTGTTTAGAAATAATAACTCGAATTTAAAGGCAAGTCAAATAGAATGACGCTATGAATGGATAGTAAAAAGCTATGAAATTTAGGGATTAATATAAAATTTTGAAATTCGGCAAGCGGGGTTTAAATTTTAAAATTTACAATGCCGCTCGTTTGTGAAATATTCGCTTCAAATAAAAATCTCGGCACGAAAATCGCAATGAATGCAAAATTCGCGCCGAGCTTTAAAATCGCTACGCCTTAGCGAGCGACTTTAAATTTAAGCGTTTGCAGATCGTAATTATTTACTCGCTCGTATTGCATATCCTCGATGGAGATCGCAGGAAGCGCGCACGAGCCCGACATGATCACGTTTATCGGCGTGTAGATGACGCCGGTACTATTATATCCCTCTTGCGGATCGTAGTAAAAATAACCGCTTTTCGGGAAGTGAAGCACTCGGTCGTACAGATACTCCGTATGCTCGATCGCTACGCTATCTACAAAGCCCTCCGGCCGAGCCTGTGCGGCCGAGCCTAGGCGCTCATTTACCGCCTCAAAGCAGCTAGGCATCGCCTCGTCGATCGCGAAATTATATAGATAATGATTAGCTCGCCAGCTGATCTTAGAGTAAATTTTCTGCCCTACTTTGAGCTTGTTTAGATCGACGATGTTGCCGCGAGCATCGAGAAACTCGCGATAAATTTCAACCTTCTTATCTCGGTCGTTATCAAACGGTCTATTTATGCTAAGCGGGCTATGTTTGACCGCAGCGCTTTCATATCCAAATCCCAGCACCGTAAAAAACAGCTCGCCGTTGCCGCTCATCGGCGTAAATTCTATCGAGCCGTCTTTAATCGCGAGCTTAGTATCCAGCGGCGAATTGAAATTTTTCGTCTCGCCGTCGTATTTCAAAGCAAAGCTAATATCTTTTTTCGCGTCCTTAAAATACGCATCAAATCCGCGTATGACGCTCGCTCGCTCCTGCGTGTTGTCCGCATCTTTTAGGTTTCGTACGAGCGCGATAGCCGCCTTGCTTGTGCTATCGTCTTTGATGCCCGCCTTGCCGAATGCGTAGAGCTTAAAGGCGGCGTCTCTTATGTCGCTAGCAAACGTCAAGCCCGCTCCGTCTTCGGCGTAATCATAATCCATTTGGTTTATTTTTTCACGCATGAAGTTAAATTCGGTCGTCATATTGTGCTTTTTAAGTATCGCAGCCATAGCGATGCGAGCCATCGGCGAGTTGTCATAAAGGCCGTTGTCGTAAATGAAATTTATTTCATCGTCATCCAGCTTGCCGTATTGATCTAGCACGAAATCCGCGTATATTCGAAGCGTCGCTTGATCTTCGTAGTCTGATTTTAAGGCGCTAAATATCAGCGATCTTTGCTTATTGCTAAGGAATTTATAGCGCGCGTCAAGCTCTAGTAAAACGTCGCTTGCGTAAATCGAAGCGTAGTAATTAGTAACGCCGTGAGCACTCCAGTAGCCGAAACTGCCGCTAGGTTTGAGGCGAGAGAGAATGCGATTTGCGTGAGCGTTTACGTAGTTTACTACGGTCTGGTTGGAATCTTTGCGCGCGATATAATCAAGCGCCACCATCTTTGAGGTAAGCTGCTCGGTGCAACCGTAAGGATAGGAGTAAAGCTCCTCCGCTAGGCTAAAAGCATTAGGCGTAGAGCTTACGTGAGCGTAAATTTCTTTATAGCTCGGATCGATTTTGAGCGTTACCGGCTTATCGCCGTAGCTTGCGTGAAATATCTTCGAGCGCGGGAACTGGCTGATTATGTCAAATTCCACATCGTTGCTAAATTTCTGCCCGTTTGCGTCAAGATCAAATTTAATATTTGCATCGCCGATATCAAGCGCGCTTGCGGTGAAGTTCGTATGCTTGACCTCAAGCGGTTTGAGCGTGAAATTTGCCTCGCCGCCGCTTATAGCAACCGAAGGAGATGAGCTGATCTTTAAGACCGCCTTTTGCTCCTTATCGGTGGTGTTGATGAGCGTTAGCGGCACGGAAATTTCATCGCCTCGCACCATGTAGGTTAGATCGGCGGGCTTTATGATCACGTCGTCTCGAACCTTAGCTTCGACGTTTGCCGAGCCGATCGTAGCCGCCTCTCCGATAGCCATGGCGCTTAGTCGGATCGTGGAGTTAAAATTTTTCGGCATCGCAAGCTCAAATTTCGCCTCGCCGTTTGCGTCCGCTTTTGCGATCAGCATCTTGATAAATTTTTTCTGCTTTTTATTTTCGACCGGGCTTAAATTTCGTTTAGCTTTCGCCATTACGCCGTCGCCGCCGAAGCTTAGCTCTTTTGCAGTAGTTTGATACACGCTAAGATCGTCGTAAATGTCGAAGTACCGCAGCGCAAAATACGCGCTAACGTCAAATGCCTTGAATGCATCAAGCTCCTCTTGTGAGACGATATCTAAAATTCCAAGATCGACTGCGTAGAGCACCACTTTGGAATTCGGCTCGCTTTTTACGCTGATCTGCGCGTTTTGCCCGTTTTTGTAGCTTTTCTCGGCTAGGATTTGCACATTAGCCTTGTGCGAGCTCGCATCTAGCGCCACCGGCACGTTTGCATAGGCTCTAAGCGGCATTGCAGCTGGTGTCGCGGCGCGCGCGATTACAGCGTTGATGTGTCCTCCGACGAAATTCTCCGGCACACTAAGCTCAAATCCCGCGCTACCGCCTTTTATGGATAGAATTTTATAGTCGTAAACCTGCTCGCCTACGAGCGATATATTTAGCACGCCGCTTTCTACCGGCGAATTGATGACGCCTTTAATTTTATCTCCAGCTTTAACCTTGTCGCTTGCGAGTTTGATTTTAGCGCTTTGAACGTCTTTAGCGTTTACCCGTCCATAATATCCCCAGCCGCTTACGTCCACGCGCACGCCAGCACTTGCGCCGCTTGAGTAATCGTTTGCGACGATTAGATAATTGCCGCCGTTTTGGAATTTATACTCAAACTCGCGCGCATCGGTGCTAACGGCGCTTACGAGATTAAAGCTTTCTTGCTCGACGTATCTGTTGCCGTCATAAACGTAAGTAAAATCGTCGCGGTAAATTTCAACGTCGATCTTGCCTTTAACGTCGGTTTTGGTTTTGGAATCTAGCAGCGCAAAGCCGAATTTTACGCTATCGCCGCTTGAAATAAAATCCTTGCTCGCGCGAATTCCTACGATACGATCATAAGGCAGGTAGCTCAGGCTGCGATATGCGTTTACGTTTTTGCCCTCCTCGGTTACGCTGAAATTTAGTAGAATATTTATGGCGTTAGAGACATTAAGATCAGCTGCCGCCGGCGAGAGTGCAAGCTCCTTTTTACCGGCGGAGCTTAGCGTAAATTCCGCCCTGCGAAGCTGCGTAGCGCCCTTTTTCTTTAAGCGATCGTTTAGAAACGAAAAACCCTCGTAGCCTTTAATTTTTAGCTCTTTTTCATAAGCATTTGCTTCTAGCGAGCCTTTCAAATCTCCGGCCGGCGCGCCTGCAAGATAGTTTGAGCTTAGCTTTAAAGTTATGATCTCATCTGCGCCATATTCGTCTTTAGCAGTAAGAATTTCATTTTTAATGCGGTTTGGGACGAAATTTTCTACGCTGAAGCTTTTAGAAGCGATGATTTTATCCTCATAGATGAGATCTAGGCGGTAAGTGCCGCTTTTCTCGCCCATCAGCTCGTCGATTTTAACGCTGCCGAACTCATCGGTGTTTTGCGCGCGCGTGATGACCACAGTGCCGCTAGGATCGTAAATTTTAAATTTAATCGGCGTATTTTTTAAAGAGCTAAAATCGCGATTTTTCATCACGATCGTGCCTAAAAGCCGCTCATTCGGGCTTATCAGCTCGCTTGCAAGATAAACAAACGGACGCTTTGCAGTAATCGTTTTCTCTACGCTTGCTACGGCGTTATTAAACAGCACGAACGCATGCTCATCGCCTTTGCTAATCTCGATAGAGCGCGGATTTTTGGCTAGAATTTCCATATTTTCTAATCTTAAAATTCCATCTCCGTCCGTTTTATCCTCAGCGATTAGCTCGTTTTTATCACTGTAAATTTTAACCTTTGCTCTGCTTAGCTCCTCGCCATTACTAAGCCTAGAAGTATAAATTAGCGCACCGCGCTCAAGCAGTACCACTTGAGCCGTAATGTCGCTGAGATAGGCTACGCGCGAAACCTCTTGTATCTTTTCGCCCACTTTGTAAAACGCCGTGATTTTATAAATTCCATCCTCATAGCCTTTAAAATCCATCGCGATTTTATGCTCCGCAACGGCGTTTTTAGCGCCCCCTATATCAAAGCTCTTAACCGCGATCTCGCTAGCTAACCCACCTACACTATCTTCGTTGCTTTCAAAGTTTAAAAAATACCTAAAATTTTGCTCAGGGACTTTGGCAATCGAAATTTTAACCTCATTTACGTTTGAGCTTTTAAAAGCTAACGAAGCGGATTTTGGGATAAAATTTTTCTCGTCGCTAAAGGCTACGAAAGGCAGCCTGTCGCCCATTTTTACGCTTTGCTTGATCTCGTCACGCAAAATATATGAGCTATCTCCGAATCCCTTTAGCAGCCTAATCTCGTAGCTTTTATTCGGCATAAACTCGTCGCTTACTATATCTGCATAGTAGTAGCATGAAGGATCGTCGCTTTCGCCGCCCTCTTCATCTTCGTCATAATAATAATATCGCGGCTGAGTGAGGCTAAATTTACTCATACCCGCGATTCTTACGTATTTGGCGGACAGCTCGTCCATATAGTTAGGAAAACACACTCTAGCTGCGAGCGAGCCGTCTTTTAGAGCCGCAGGGCGGATCTGCAAGCCGCTTAAATTTGAAGCGTTAATGCTGTCGTTAAAAGGCTCCTCGTCCGTGCGCAGCTCCACCGGATTTTGCAGCTTTGCGCCTGCTTTTGAGGTGAGGGATTCTATTTGCAATACGACGTTTTGCGCCTTAGGATCGAAGCTGAATAAAAAATTCCTATCATCGTGCGAGCTAAGCTCGTAGGATATGTCGTTTTGGGCTAAATTCTGCGCGCGGTAAATTCTAGTCGCTTGCTGTAGCGCGTCCTTGCTAACCGCATCGTTAAATTTAATTGCCACTAGCCCCGGACGCAGAAGCGCGATATGCTCGGTGCTAAAAGGCTCTGTCTCGAACTCAAAGCGCACCCCGCGCGCCTCGCACGAATAATTAACCCCGGCGCTAAGCATCGGCTTAGGATAGAGCCTGATTGAGCTCTCGCTCACGCTTTCGTAGGTGCCCGTGATTTTGGGAGTGCATTTTAAGATCTGCTTTTGCGTGACGCTAAATCCACTGCCGTCCACCCGCTAATCTCGTAAGCCCCGCTAACGTATTTGATCTCTACGCCCGCGGCAAAGCTAGCCAAAGCGCAAAATAGCGCTGCGCTTAGTAGTTTTGTCTTCATAAAATTCCTTTGCAAAAATTTTACGAAATTATATACAAATTAACCTTTTATTTTCTTTCATTTACTCTAAAATTTGCTTTAGCGAAATTTGCATTTTCATCCAAGCAGCCAAGCTCGAAATCCCCTGCTCCAAGACTTAGCGTAAAAGCCTCGCTGTTAGTGCGTGCAAAATATTCTCCCGTTTTAACTTTAGAATTTGTAGGCGCTAAGCTTTGTGTGGTGAAATCGCGTGCCACAAAATTTTGCTGCGAGGAATTTTGATCCGCGAAATTTTTCGCTGTGAAATTTTGAGCCTCCGAATTTTGCTCTGTGGAATTTTGCAAGATAGAATTTTGCGATGCCAAATTCCGTGTAGCTGGATTTTCAGCTATAAAATTCCATCCCGCAGAATTTTTCTTCGTAAGATTTTGTGATTTTACATTCTGCGACGCTAAATTTTGTCGCATAGAATTTTGTGCTATAGAATTCTGTTCTGCAAAATTTTGCTTTAAATTATCTTGCTGCGCCACGCTAGAATGCTCTAAATCCAAATCCGCGGAATTCTCCCTCGTAAACGCAGTGGAATTTAACGCTATAAACTCCCGCGAACCGCCGCTTAGCCTGATATATACGCGCTCGCCAAAAACCGCCGTGCACTGCACCTTAAGCCGCAAGAAGCCGTCCGCGCCGGTCTCGTAGGTTTTGGCGTTGATGTCGTTTAGCACGGGCTTTACGGCGGCAAATTTAGCCGCGCACCTTCCTGCGCGCACCTTTTGAGGATCGACTAGGCCGTGTTTTAGCAGATAAAAAAGCTCGCTCGTGCCGTAAATTTCGCACTCCTCGTTGGGCTCAACTCCATCGATCGTAAGATCCTCGGCGCTTTGAGCGCACTCCTTTTCGCGGTACGCGTCGGTGCATACCCGCCGCAAGCTCACGCCCGCGGGACGCGCAAACTCCGCCTCGCCCAGCATGCCCGATTTATCGAGGAAAGCAAACATATTAAACGCCACTTTTGCCGCGCTGACGCCGCCGCTAAGATCCCTAGTCTTGGAGCCGTCGAAATTTCCCAGCCAGACGCCGAGTGTAAATTTCGGCGTGAGCGCGACCGTGTAGAGATCGCGCGCATCGGCGCTCGTGCCCGTTTTAAACATCAACGGCGGCGCGTTTAGGGTATTTTGCCACACCGAGCCGAGATAAGAGCGCGGCGCGTTTCTTAGCATCTGCGTTACGATGTAGGCGCTCTGCGGGGTTAAAATTTTAGCATCATCGCCGATCTTTGCGCCCGCTATTTCGAGCTTCCGTAGCTTGCCGCCGTTTGCAAACGCGCTGTAAAGGCGAGCAAGATCCATTAGGCTCATCGAAATGCTGCCCAGCGCGATACCTGCGCCGTAATAATCCTTGCTAAACTCCGCCAGATGCACGCCACTAAGCATCTCATACAGCCCGTCGTCACCCAGCATCAAATTTAGCTTCACCGCGGGGATATTTAGGCTAAGACTTAGCGCGTCGGTCGCACTCACCGCGCCCAAAAACCCCTGGTTGTAGTTGCGCGGCACATAGCCCGCGAAGGTTATCGGCGCGTCGATCAGCTTCTTTGATGGGGTGATGAGCCCGTGCTCAAGGGCTTTGGCGTAGATGAAGGGCTTGAGCGTCGAGCCTACGTTTTTTTGCGAGCGCACGCCGTCGTTTTGCCCCTCATTAGCGCTAAAATCGTGGCTGCCGACGTAAGCGATCACCCTCATGCTTTCGTTGTCGATCAGCACCGCAGCGCCGTTTCTAACGCCCTTATCGCGTAGAGAGAGGATCTCGCTTTTCAAAAAACCCTCAAGCGCGATCTGGGTTTTCAGATCCAAGCTTGAATAAATTTTACCCTCGTTTAGACGCGCAAGCTCCTGCGCTAGCGCAGTTTGCTCCTTGGACTGCGCGCTCGCTTCGGAGCTTGCGGAATTTCCCCGCGTCTTGGCGTTCGGATAGGAATTTATCTGCGCCTTAGTGTCCGAAGCGAAATTTGCCTGCGATTTGGCGCCTGAAGCGGAATTTGTCTGTATTTTAGTGTCTGGAGTAAAATCTGTCTGTGCACTAGTGTCTGAAATGGAATTTGTC
>NZ_CALHHT010000200.1 GCF_938031315.1 uncultured Campylobacter sp. | reverse complement strand
CTTGGTCATCTTTTCGCCTACTAGCGCGGCGGTGTCGGTTTCAAAGCGCAGATCGCGATTGGTTAAAATTCCAATCAGCACGCCGTTGTCATCGATAACGGGAATACCACTGATGTGGTACTCGCTCATCAGATCGAGAGCGTCTTTGATCGTGGCGTCCGCCTTGATCGAGATAGGGTCTATAATGACGCCGCTTTCGCTCTTTTTTACGCGGCGAACCATCTTGGCTTGGGAGTCCTCGTCCATATTTTTATGGATCACGCCGATGCCGCCGAGGCGCGCCATCATTATCGCCGTGCGGTACTCGGTGACCGTATCCATCGCAGCACTCACGAGAGGGGTATTTAGCGTGATATTTTTCGTAAAACTCGTGCTGATATCGACCTCTTTGGGTAAAATTTCAGAGTATTGCGGTACCAACAAAACATCCTCGAAGGTCAGAGCCTTTTTGACGATCTTCATACTTATCCTTTCACGATTTTTTCTAAACTCAAGCCGCCGTCCAGCACCGTTTGTTCATCGTAGGCGCGCCCGATGAGCTGCGCGCTGATATTAAGAGCCTCTTTGTTTTTCGCTACCGGCACGGAGATTGCGGGAAGCCCCGCTAAATTTACGCCGATCGTATAGATGTCGCTAAGATACGCGCGAAGCGGATCGCTAAGCTCGCCGAATTTATACGCCACGCTCGGCGCGATCGGCATAAAGATTAAATCGGCGTCTTTTAAAATTTCCTCATATTCGCTTTTAATGAAAGCCCTTGCCTTCTGCGCTTTGATGTAATACGCGTCGTAGTAGCCGCTGCTTAGCACGAAGGTGCCTAGAAGCATGCGACGCTTGACCTCGTCGCCAAATCCTTCGCCGCGGGTGTTGGCGTAGAGCTCTTTTAAATTTAGAGCCTTCGCGCGGTTTCCGTATCGCACGCCGTCGTAGCGGCTTAAATTTGCGCTAGCCTCGGCGGTTGCGATGATGTAGTAGGTCGCGATGTCATATTTGGAGCTGCAAAGATCGCGGTAAACGATCTCATACCCGAATGATTTTAGCTTTTCTATAGCCGAATTTAGAGCCTCTTTGACCTGCTGCGAGGCCTCGTCCACGTAGTTTTTTATAACGGCGATCTTAAGCTTGCGATCCGCGTTTAGCTTATCCGCGGTGCTTTCGTAAGCGCCCGCGTAGCTCGTGCTGTCCATCTCGTCGCGGCCTGCGATGATGTCGTATAAAATCGCCGCATCCTCGACGCTGCGCGTGATCGGTCCTATCTGATCGAGGCTGCTCGAATACGCCGCGAGCCCGTAGCGGCTGACCCTGCCGTAGCTCGGCTTAAAGCCTACGCAGCCGCAAAATGCCGCCGGCTGGCGGATCGAGCCGCCCGTATCGCTTCCGAGTGCGGCTACGGCGATATTTGCCGCTACGGCAGCCGCGCTTCCGCCGCTACTGCCGCCAGGTATGCGCGAGTGATCGGTCGGATTGAGAGTTTTGCCGTAGAATGAGCTCTCGGTCGTGCTTCCCATCGCAAACTCATCCATATTCGTCCGTCCAAACGGCGCCAGGCCGCGCTCGCGTAGCTTTTTGATCACCGTCGCGTCGTATGGCGCAACGTAGCCTTGCAAAATTTTACTCGCCGAGGTGACGCTCCAATCTTTTACCTGAATGTTATCTTTGATCGCGATCGGCACGCCCTCGCCGCTGATGTTTAGAGCCTCGCCCGTGAGCTGCTCGACGTAGGCGCCGAGCTCTTTGGTTTTTAAAATTTTATCCTTTAGCTCCGCTCTAAGCGCCGAAATTTCATCCGCATTCAGCTTTAGAGCCTCTTTCAAACTTATCATCTGCCATCCTTAAATTTATTCACGAAATAGATCCCCACGCCCGTCGCTACGCAGATTAGCGCGATCGTAAAAAATACGAAGCCGAGACTTATGGGGCTAGCGAGCATGCATGACCTTCGCGCAGCGCGGGCAGAGCTCATCAGGCTCTTTTGCGTTAAATTTCCAGCATCTCGGGCATTTGTGTTTAGAGGATTTTACGAGGCGGAAAATTTCGTCGTTTATCTTAAACTCCGCTAGAGCCTGCCCGCTTTGCAGAGTGTCCACGTCGCTTACCATGAACCAATCCGCCACGCCTAGGATGTCGTTTGATAAAATTTCGTTCGAGCTCGTTTCTAAAACCAGCTCGAGCGTCGATTTGATGATCTTGTCTTTTTTCAGCGCGTCGATGAGCTCGAAAAATTTCTCTCTCGATTTGATTAAAATTTCGTCAAATTCTATGAAATCGTCAAATTCTATCGGCTTATATGTCAGATCGAAAACGTCTTCTTTGCCCTCTTTAATGATTTGCGGCGCAAATTCCATCACTTCGTCGATCGTGTAGGTTAGCGTAGGCGCGATCAGAGGCAGCAGCGCTCGCGTGATCAGTGCGATCGCGCTTTGCGCGCTTCTGCGGCGCGGCTCGTCGGGTGCGTCGCAGTAGAGCCTGTCTTTGCAGATATCAAGATAAATTCCGCTCAGATCGGCGCTTAAGAAATTTAGTAGCTGATTGAAGCCCTTCGAAAAATCGTAGTTTCTAAACGCCGCTTCCGCGCTCGCAAAGGCGTTTGCCGCGCGCGTTAGGATCCAGCGGTCAAGCCGCGTAAAATTGCTCGTCTCTATCTCGCCCAGATCGCTGGTGCTTGCGAGTAGAAATCTTATAGTATTTCGGATCTTGCGGTACTGCTCGCTTACCTGCTTTAGGATATTGTCGCTGATCTTTAGATCGGTCGAATAATCGCTCATCGCGACCCACAGGCGTAAAATTTCAACGCCGTGGCTCTTTGCGACCTCTTGCGGATAGATGACGTTTCCGACGGACTTGCTCATCTTTTGACCCTTCTCATCGACGGTAAATCCGTGAGTGAGGATGCTCTTGTACGGCGCGCATTCGTTGATCGCGCAGCTCAGAAGTAATGAACTTTGAAACCAGCCGCGATGTTGGTCGCTGCCCTCAAGATACATATCCGCAGGGAATTTGCCCGCATCATAAACGCCGCTTTGCAGCACCGCCTTCCATGTCGAGCCGCTCTCAAACCAAACGTCTAAGATATCCATCACTTTTTCTAAATTTTCAGGCTTATAGCCGCTATCTTGCGGCAAGAGCTCCGAAATTTCCATCTGCCACCAAGCATCCGCGCCTTTGGCCTTAAAAATTTCGTAGATATTATTTAAAATTTTTTCGTCGAAAATCGGCTCTTTGGTGCTTTTATCGCGGAAAAACGCGATCGGCACACCCCAATCCCTCTGGCGAGAGATACACCAATCGGGGCGGTTTTCTATCATCGAGCTTAGGCGGTTGATGCCGCTTTGCGGATAAAATTTAACCTTTTCGATCTCTTCAAGGGCTACTTGGCGCAGCGTCTTGCCGCTAAGCTTGGGCTCGTCCATCGCGATAAACCACTGCTTCGTCGCGCGGTAGATCACCGGCTTGTGCGTGCGCCAGCAGTGCGGATAGGAGTGGACGAATTTACCGGATTTGATAAGCGCGGGGCCTAGGATCTGTAAAATTCTCTCGTTTGCTTTGAAAATATGCATCCCTACGAGCTCATCTACGACGTCTGCGCGGAAGAGTTTTTTGGTTTTAAGGGTTTGATCGAAACAGCCGCCCTCATCCACCGGCATCAGCACTTCGATGCCGTATTTAAGCCCTACGAAATAATCGTCCTCGCCGTGACCCGGAGCCGTATGCACGAGCCCGGTGCCGCCGTCCATTAAAACGTGTTCGCCGAGGATAAATTTCGAAGCTCTATCATTTAGCGGGTTGATCGCGTTTAAGCCCTCAAGCTCGGTAGCCTTAAATTCTTTTACGATCTCGCCTTTCGTGATGCCCAGGCTTACGAGGCTTTCGACCAAAGGTTTTGCAAGGATTAAATTTTCGCTCGTCAGCGCATAAATTTCATTCGGGTTCAAAGATATCGCGCCGTTTGCAGGCAGCGTCCAAGGCGTAGTCGTCCAAATGACCGCTTTAGCGCCTTTCGCGCCGATTTTAGCGTTCGCTTCACCGCTTAGATCAAACGCCACGAAGATCGAGTAGTCCTCTTTGTCTTTGTATTCGACCTCGGCTTCTGCAAGCGCGCTTTTTGCCGCCCAGCTCCAAAACACGGGCTTACTTCGCTCGATCAGAATTCCTTTTTTCGCGATCTGGCAGAGCGCTTTGTAAATTTCAGCCTCAAACTCAAATTTTAGCGTCAGATACGGATCGTCC
>NZ_CALHHT010000199.1 GCF_938031315.1 uncultured Campylobacter sp. | reverse complement strand
CGCTGCCGCCCACATCGCCGCCATCGCCGCCGCTACCGCCTATGCCTGCGCCGCCTGCGCCGTCGCTCGCATCGTCATCTGCGCGGCTCCGCGCGCTGTCATTACATAAAACTTCATTTGCGCCGCAGTTTGCGTCGAGCTCAGCCTCGCGGCTAAATTTCAGCTTGTAAATTTTGCCTAAAATTCTAACCTGATCGCTCGCTAGTAGCTTGCTTCGCAGCCGCTCTAGCGTTTGGCGGATCCAGCTTTCGTGCTTTAGGATAAAGTCTTTCGCCTGCGCCGCGGTGTAGGAGCGCGGCACGCTCACGCTGATCTCGCACTCTTTATTGATGCGGATGCGCGCGTATTTCATCCGCTTAAAGCGCAGGCTGATCGGCAAGCCTAGCAAATTTAGACTAACTTTTTGCTCTGCCATTTTTTACTTATCCATCGCGCCGTATTCGCGCTGCCGCGCAGCCACTCGTCGCAGAAGAACCCGATCCAAACGCCTAAAATTCCATACCCCAGATGGATACCCAAAAGCCAGCCCACGGGGATCGAGACGCCCCACATAAAGATCACGCCCATCGCAAAGGGAAACCTCGCGTCGCCGCTTGCGCGCAGGGCGTTTACGAACACGATATTAAGCGTCCGTCCGAACTCAAGCCCCAGCGTGAGGTAAAAAAGCGGCCGCATGACCTGCTTGTGCGCCTCGCTTAGGCTCAACATCTCCATGATCTGCTCGCGCGCTAAAAACACGATCGCGACGAAAAGCGCCGTCGCCCCGAGCCCGAAGCGCAGTGCGGTAAATGTGTGCCGATACGCCTCCTGCGGCTTGGCGGCACCTACGAGGCGGCCTACGATGACTTCGTTTGCCATACTGATCGCGCTTCCGCCGAAGAAGATGAATGATGAAATTTGAAAATAGATCGTCTGCACGGTAAGGCTCGCCTCGCCCATGCTCGCGACGAAGGCGAATGCGACGAGATACTGCACGATCCACAGCATGTTTTCGCCAGCGCTAGGAAGCCCTACGGATAAAATTTTGCGCAGCGTGGCGAGCTTGATCTTTAAAAACATCGTGAGGTAAAATTTTATCTTTAGCACCTTCGTGATGATGAGGAAGAATAAACATACGCCGATCATGCGCCCTGCGATCGTGCTCACGCCGATGCCCTCAAGCCCGTAGTACGGCAGTCCGAACGGCCTAAAGAGCACGACGTAGTTGCCCGCGAGCGTTACTAAATTCATCGCTACAGAGACTGCGATGATGAAATTTGCGTATCCGTAAACGCGCACGATGGCGCTAAGCACGATCGCGACGGCGTCTATCGCAAAGACGATGCTGATGACCTTAAGATAGATCGCGCTTTCGCTTAAAAGCTCGGCGGGCACTTGCAGCGCGTGGAGTAAAAACGGCGCGCAGCTAAAGACGAAAACGCCGCTACAAAGCCCTACGAGCGCGTTGAATGCGATGCTTGTGTGGATCGCGCGCATGGCTAGGACTTTGTTTTTCGCCCCCAGCGCCTGCGCTACGAGTACCGAGCAGCCCACGGCGAGGAAACCGAAAACGGTGATGAAGAGCAAAAATATCTCGTTGCCCGCCCCCAGCGCGCCTACTAGCGAGACGTCCACGCGCGAGATCATGTAGGTGTTGATAAACGTGGTCACGAGGCGCAAAAACATATCGACGTAGATTGCGAGCGAGAGCCTTAGTAGCGAGATTTCTTTCATATTTTGCCTTTATTGGGGGAAATTGTAGCCGAAAATTCTTTTAGGTTTGCTTTTGCGCAGGGGGCGAGCGGAGTTGTTTTAGCGCACCGCGCGGTATGCGTAAAATTAGAATTTACGGCGCCGTGCGCGAATATGCGGTGATTTAGTGCGGAGGAGCGAGCGAGAGCATTACAGCGATATATCTCGTGCGGCGATTTGCAGTAAAGGAGCGAGGAAGCGGCGCAGAATTCCGCGCGATTTAAAATTTAAAAGTCGCGTGGAATTTTATTAAATTTATGCCGGTTGGAGTAAATTTCGCTTTCCGCTAGATCGAATTTCGCTTCCTCATGTGGATCGTAAAGTGCTCCGACGCGTCCTTAAAGCCGCACTTTTGTAGGAATTCCCCGGCGCCCTCAGCTTTGTGTAAAGGGGTTACAACAAAGGTGGTGGTGTGCGCAAAGCGTTTATTAAAGGCATTCACGAGCGCCGTGC
>NZ_CALHHT010000198.1 GCF_938031315.1 uncultured Campylobacter sp. | reverse complement strand
CCCCGAGATCGTCTGCTCGACGACAGCGGCGTAGATACTGGCGCTAATGTCTTCCTTGCGTACGCCTTGATTTAACAGCGGCTGAATGTCGCTTTTGGCGAACACACCGCAACGTGAGGCGATCGGGTAAATTTTATTCGCCGAAAAGCTTAGGCGGTCAAGCTCCGTGATATCCAGATGCAAAAGATTGGTCATCTGATCGATAAATGCGCCGGTACCGCCCGCGCACGAGCCATTCATACGCTCTTCAAGTCCGCCCGTGAGAAATAAAATTTTAGCATCCTCGCCGCCGAGCTCAATAACGACATCGGTCTTCGGAAACATCCGCTTGACGCCGAGCGAGGTAGCGAAAACCTCTTGGACGAACGGAATTTTGCAATTTTTGGCGATACCCATGCCTGCTGAACCCGCTATGGCGACGCTGAATTGCTCGCCTGCATAGGTTTTTTGGATTTGCAAAATTTTATCCAGCACCAGCTCCTTGGGCTTTGCCAAATGCCTCTCGTAGCTCTTGCTTAAAATTTCATATTTTTCATTTAAAACTACCGTTTTAACAGTGGTTGATCCTACGTCAATGCCTAAAAAAATCACATCTCGCTCTTTACTGAATAAATTTTACTCGGCCGAATTCTCAAATTTAGCGCGAGCTTTCTAAATTAAAATTTGCATTTTATAGTAATATTTTTAAACGCAAATAAAATCAGGATATATTTTATCTTTTTCTATAGAAAAAGACGATTTTTAGGCAGTTTAGAATTAAAAATTTTAATGGAAAAGTTGTAAAATTTTAGATTTAATGCGAGTAGATTTTGCGCGAAATTTTTTAAAATCTCGCGCATTATAAAAAGAGCTTCCTTTTGAATTGGGAAGCATAAATTTAAAGGATTATTTTCGAAGCTCTTTGATTTTAGCCGCTTTACCGCGTCTGTCGCGTAGGTAAAATAGCTTCGCGCGGCGAACGCGTCCTTTTCTTAGAACCTCGATGCTTTCGATACTCTCGCTGTAGATCGGGAAAATTCTCTCTACGCCGACGCTATTTGCGCCGATCTTGCGGATGATAAAAGTCTCGCTGACGCCGTTTCCGCGGCGCGCAATGCAGGTACCTTCAAAATTTTGAATTCTGCTCTTATCGCCCTCTTTGATCCTGATGGCTACCTTTAAGGTGTCGCCGGCACGGAAATCAGGCACACTTTTGCTTGTGATCTGAGCGTCCTCAAACGCTTGGATATACTTGTTTTTCATAAATTTCCTTTATTTCTGGCGATTTTTCGGTACATATCCGGGCGGAAGAACCTCGTTTTGCATAGCGCCATTTGATTTTTTAAGCTATGCATTTTAGCGTGATTACCC
>NZ_CALHHT010000197.1 GCF_938031315.1 uncultured Campylobacter sp. | reverse complement strand
GAAGTCGTAGCAATCGGTGCAGCAATCCAAGGCGCGGTCATCAAAGGCGACGTAAAAGATGTGCTACTGCTCGACGTCACTCCGCTAAGCCTCGGCATCGAAACTCTAGGCGGCGTAATGACTAAGATCATCGAGAAGGGAACTACGATACCTACGAAAAAATCTCAAACCTTCTCGACTGCAGAGGATAACCAAAGCGCCGTTACGATCAACGTCTTGCAGGGCGAGCGCGAGTTTGCGAAAGATAACAAATCGCTCGGAAATTTCAATCTTGAAGGTATCATGCCCGCTCCTCGCGGCGTGCCGCAGATCGAGGTGGAATTTAACATCGATGCGAACGGAATTTTAACCGTTTCGGCAAAAGACAAGGCTACCGGCAAGGCAACCGACATCCGCATCACCGGCTCAAGCGGTTTAAGCGATGCCGAGATCGATAAGATGGTAAAGGACGCCGAGCTTCACAAAGAGGAAGACAACAAGCGCAAAGAGACCGTCGAAGCGCGCAACCAAGCCGACAGTATCGCGCATCAAACCGAAAAGAGCCTAAGCGAGATGGGCGAGAAGGTGCCGGGCGATCTACGCGCTAAGATCGAGGGCGCGCTAAACGATCTAAAAGCCGTGCTAAAGGATGAAAACGCGAGCAAGGAAGCGATAAATTCCAAAGTAGAAGCCCTAAGTAAGGCCGCCGAGGATCTATACAAGGCCGCCAGCGCAAATCAGGGCGGATCGCAAAGCGGCGGTGCAAATGGCGGCAAAAAAGACGACGACGTCATCGACGCCGAAGTCGAATAACGCCCTACTTCGAGCCGATTTATATCGGCTCGAATCTTAAACGAAAAGCAAATTTATCATTTAAATTCCTTAACTTATCACTCTTTCTTAAATTTTAAAATTTGTAAATTTCTTACATTCAAAATTTAGTATTTTAAATTTTGTTATTCAGTTACAAATATATTATATTAATTTAATATATAAAAAGAAGTGATGGCGATTTACATCAAATGCCAGGTATTCGATACTTAAGATTGAAATTTAAAAAATTATAATTTTATACCGATTTAAATTTATTAACTTCAATCTAGACTAGGCAGTTTTTTTATGCTATTATCCAACGTTAATAGAAATTTAAATTCTAAACGAAAGGTTAATCTCATGGATAGACGAGACTTTATAAAAAGCTCTGCGGCAGCGGCTGCCTGTAGCGTTGCGGGCATCAGCTTGCCTAGCGGACTAAGCGCTGCGGACGAAGCCGAAAAAGGCTGGCGCTGGGACAAGGCGGCCTGTCGCTTCTGCGGCACCGGCTGTGGCATCATGGTAGCCACCAAAGACGGCAAGATCGTAGCGGTCAAAGGCGATCCGCTAGCGCCCGTAAATCGCGGTCTAAACTGCATCAAAGGCTATTTCAACGCCAAGATCATGTACGGCGCCGATCGCATCACCAAGCCTCTTTTGCGCGTAAATTCCAAAGGCGAATTCGACAAAAAGGGAAAATTTATCGAGATCAGCTGGCAACGAGCGTTCGACGAAATGGAGAAGCATTTTAGGCGAGCCTATAACGAAGGTGGTCCCGAGGGCTTTGCCGTGTTAGGTAGCGGTCAATACACCATTACCGAGGGCTATACCGCAGCCAAGCTCGTCAAGGCGGGCTTTCGCTCCAATAATATCGACCCAAATGCTCGCCAGTGCATGGCTAGCGCCGTCGTAGGTTTTATGCAAACCTTCGGTATTGACGAGCCTGCGGGCGTTTTCGACGATATCGAGCTAACCGATACCATCATCGCTTGGGGCGCGAATATGGCTGAGATGCACCCTATCCTTTGGTCTCGCGTCTCCGACCACAAGCTTCGCAACCCGGACCGCGTAAAAGTTATAAATCTCTCGACCTACTCTAGCCGCACTTCAAACATCGCCGATATCGAAATTATATTCCGTCCGAATACCGATTTGGCGATATGGAACTACATCGCAAGGGAGATCGTCTACAACCACCCGGATATGATAGATGAGAAATTTATTAAAGAGCACTGCGTATTCGCTACAGGCCCTGTGGATATCGGTTACGGCTTACGAGAAGATATAAATCATAAAAAATACCGCAAAACCGAGCTTGATACCGCAGCTAAGCAAAAATCCAAAATTTTAAGCAAATCCGAGGGCGTTACGTTAGCATATCTGGGTATGAAAGAGGGTGACGTACTCGAAAACAAACACTCTGACAAATCGGATGCTCACTGGCTCATAAGCTTCGAAGAATTTAAAAAAGCGCTGGAGCCTTACACGCTAGAATTTGTAGCGCCTTTAGCTAAGGGTGACGAAAGTGAGGATTTAGAGGCGTTTAAGACAAAGCTAAAGCAGCTCGCAGATTATTACATCGAAAAGGACCGCAAAGTAGTAAGCTTTTGGACGATGGGCTTTAATCAGCACTCAAGAGGAACTTGGGTCAATGAGCAAAGCTACATGGTGCATTTCCTTCTCGGCAAACAAGCTAAGCCCGGCTGCGGAGCGTTTTCGCTTACCGGTCAGCCTAGCGCTTGCGGCACGGCTAGAGAGGTAGGCACGTTTTCTCACCGCCTACCTGCCGATCTGGTTGTGGCAAATCCCGCTCACAGAAAGGTTTCCGAAAAAATTTGGAAGCTTCCTGAGGGCACGATAAACCCAAAACCGGGTGCGCACTACGTGCAGGCTCTGCGCAATCTCGAAGACGGCAAGATAAAATGGATATGGGTACAGGTCAATAATCCGTGGCAGCAGATCGCCAACGCAAACCACTGGATCGCCGCGGCGCGCGAGATGGATAACTTCATCGTAGTAAGCGATCCGTATCCGGGACTAAGCGCAAAGGTAGCTGATCTAATCCTGCCAACCGCGATGATCTACGAAAAATGGGGCGCATACGGCAATGCCGAGCGCAGAACGCAGTGGTGGAGACAGCAGGTCCTTCCTGTGGGCGACGCGATGAGCGATACGTGGCAGATGCTAGAGTTTTCCAAGCGCTTCAAACTCAAGGATTTCTGGGGCGAGACAAAGGTAAATGATAAACTTACGCTTCCAAACGTATTAGATAAAATTTCAGAATTCGGCTATACGCCAGAGACTACACTATTTGAAGTGCTCTTTGCAAACAAAGACGCTCAGGCTTTCGCTGCAAAAGATCCGATTATGGCAAGCTTCGATAACTCCGAAGTAAACGGCGACTCTCGCGGCGTAATCGGCAGCGACGGCAAAGAATTTAAAGGCTATGGTTTTTTCATCCAAAAATATCTCTGGGAAGAATACCGAAAATTCGGTACCGGTCACGGACATGACCTAGCTGATTTCGATACATATCACCGAGTGCGCGGTCTTAGATGGCCGGTCGTAGACGGCAAAGAAACACTTTGGCGCTTTAACGCCCAATACGATCCTTATGCTAAAAAAGCGGCTCCGGATAGCGACTTTGCCTTCTACGGTAACGCAAAAGCGGCGCTTCCTAGCGGCGATCTGAAATCCGCTACTTCAGGCGAAGAGAAAACAAGCCTTGCCAATAAAGCTAAAATTTTCTTCCGTCCATATATGGATCCTGTAGAAGTGCCAAGCGAGGAGTATCCTTTCTGGCTATGTACGGGTCGCGTGCTGGAGCACTGGCATACGGGCACTATGACTATGCGCGTGCCGGAGCTTTATCGCGCCGTACCGGAAGCAAGATGCTATATGAACGAGCTGGACGGCGCTAAAATCGGCGTGCAACAAAACGAAATCGTCTGGATTGAGTCGCGCCGCGGCAAAGTCAAAGCGCGCGTGGACTTTCACGGACGTAACGTTCCGCCGAAGGGACTTATTTTCGTGCCGTTTTTTGACGAGAAGGTTTATATCAACCGCGTCACGCTCGATCATACCTGCCCGCTTTCAAAAGAGACCGACTATAAAAAATGCGCGGTTAAAATTTACAAGGCGTAAATTATGGATAGGCGTGAAGTCTTAGGTATTCTTTCTTTAGCTGCGGGCGTGGGCGTTTTGGGACTCGGAGTCGCAAACTCTAACGAGCACGCCAAACTCCGCCCGCCCGCAGCTATAGGCGAGAAAGAATTTCTTAGCAAATGCCTAAGGTGCGGACTTTGTGTCGAGGCGTGCCCATTTGATACGCTTAAGCTTGCGAGCTTTTGCGATCATGCTATTGCAAACGGCACGCCGTTTTTTATCCCGCGCGAAATTCCGTGCTATATGTGCGACGACATACCTTGCGTAGCAGCCTGTCCTAGCGACGCGCTAGATAAAAATTTAGTGAGCGAAAACTCTAAGCTTAACGTGCGTCTATCCAAGATGGGCGTTGCGGTCATAGATACCGAGCATTGCATCGCTTATGCGGGTATCCAATGCGACGCGTGCGTGCGAAGCTGCCCCGTAATGGATAAGGCGCTTAGGATCGATTATCGTCACAACAACCGCACCGAAAAGCACGCCCTGCTCGTGCCTGTCGTAGATAGCGACTACTGCACGGGTTGCGGCAAATGCGAGCATGCCTGCGTCACGAAAAAGGCGGCTATCAGCGTCGTGGAACGCGAGCGCGTCATAGGAATTTCCAGCGATAACTATGTCAAAGGCTGGATCAAGGGCGACGACGCGAAGCTAAAGGACGCAGACACCAAAATCAAGCTCGATCCGCAAAAGAGTAAGGATTACTTAAACGAGGACGATCTAATGGAAGGGACTAGGCAATGAAATACACTATTTTAAGGCGTTTGAGCCAAATTTCTATTCTAGTCCTTTTTATTTTAGGAAATAATTTCGCCTTCAAAGCCGCGAGTGAAAACGGAATTTTATCAGGAATTCTAAAGGGCAATCTAAGCTCGTCGAAACTTTTCGGCACGATTAATCTAAGCGATCCGTTTGCGACGGCGCAGATGCTGCTAGCTAGCTTTTCTTTGGGCGCTACGGCGGTTATCGGAGCGCTTATCGTAGGAGCATTTTATGCGCTTATAGCGCCGCGATTATATTGCTCGTGGGTCTGCCCGATAAATTTACTGACCGATCTTGCCGCGTGGCTTCGTAAAAGACTTGGCATAACGACTAGGATCGTTAGCATAAACCGCAAAGCTCGCTACGTCTTAGCGGTGCTAGCGCTCATTTGCAGCGGAGTTTTCGGCTTTGCGGCGTTTGAGAGCGTAAATTTTATCTCGCTTTTCGCGCGCGCCGTCATATCGCTGAGTGCCAGTGCATTTGCAATCGCGCTACTAATCGTGGTTTTTGAAATTTTTGCAGGCGATCGCACAATCTGTTCGCGGCTATGCCCGCTCGGCGGATTTTGGGCCGCACTTAGCTATTTTAGCATAATTCGCATTCGCCACGAGGTTGATAAATGCACGATGTGCGGCAAATGCAAAATGGTCTGCCCCGAAGTTCAGGTGCTTAAGATGGTTGGGCGCGAAAACGGGCGCGTTAGCAGCGAGTGTATCAGCTGCGGGCGCTGCATCGACGTATGCGACGACGATGCGTTAAATTTTAGTATATTAGGAGTGAAAAAATGAAAAAAATGGTTTTAGGCTTGGCTCTTGCATGCTGTGCGGCGCTATTTGCCGCGGACAAGACGGCTTCTATAGATGCCGATAGCTTTGGCTTTATAAAAAGCGTAGACGAATCGGCGCAAAATAAAAATTCCCTGCCCGATTTCAAATATAGCGAGGATGCTCCGGGCGCCGCTTCGAAAATCGAGCGCAGCTTCGAAAACGCTCCGCCGCTCATACCGCATAGCCTAGAGGGGCTCGTGCCGATCACGAAGGATAATAACATGTGCGTTACCTGCCACATGCCAGAATTTGCCAAAGATATAGGCTCTACGCCGATTCCGAAAAGCCACCTGGTGGACTTCCGCACAGGCGCGGATCTAAACGGCACTCTAGCTGAGCAGCGCTTTAATTGCACGCAGTGCCACGTACCGCAAGCCCAAACCAATCCGCTAGTGAAAAATAATTTCAAGGCCGATTTTAGCAGGTTTAGCGACGCAAATTCCACTTCTAATCTCATAGATACGCTAAATCAAGGCGCCGAGGTCGAGTAGGAGCCCGCGATGAAATTTTTACCACCGCTGCTACTTTGCGCCTGCTTCATCTATGCCGGCAACGGCGTTGCAATACCTAGTGACGCTGTGGGCATAGATACGCCTGCAAAGATCAAACACGCTAGATTCATATTAGAGCTTGACGCAAATGTCGCGGTGCTAAAAAATCTAAACGGCGAAATTTACGCAGGGCTTGACAACGGAAAGCTCTATAAAATCACCATTAACTCCGCGGAGAATTCCACGCGAAATTCCACCGCCGGGCAAAATTTCGCAGATCAAAATTCCGTCGCAAGCACAAATTCCGATGCGGCGCAGAATTTCAATGCAAAAGCGAGCGTAAATTCCACGAGAGATTCTACTGCGAATTCCGCTGCCGTAAATTCTTTAGCAAATTCAACCGCAGCAAATTCTACGAAGCAAAATTCTGCCGAAAATTCTACGGCATTAAATTCCGCTCGGAATTCCGTGCCGAGCGAAATCTCCAAGGCACTAATTTTCGCCCTGCCCTCGTCCAAAAACTACCTAGACGAGCCGATGGGCGCTACCATATTCGACGTCGATAAACTAGGCGAGAAGTACGCATTTTTGTATAACGGCGACGCGTTTGAAAAGATGCTGGGCGTGTTTGCAGGCGGCAAGATTACGCACTATAAATTACCGATGACTGGGATTAAAAACGTCTATTTCTACGATGGAAACACCGTGATTTTGCTAGGTCTTGGTAGCGAAATTTTATACTTCGACCTGTCTAGCGGCAAGGTAAGCTTCGAGCAAAAGCTCACCATCGCGTCTTTGGGCGGCAGCGCCTACGACCGCTCCAGCGGAACGCTGCTAATCTCGTGCGAAGGCGGCATCGTATTTTATTTCGACGCGAAAGCGAAAAAACTTATGAGCCAAAAGTCCCTGCACAAGGACGGGATCTACTCCGTGGCGCTGCTTGGCGATCGTATGATGAGCGGCTCGAACGACAAAGAAAGATCGTGCTACTACGAAAACGGCGATTTCGCTAAATTTTATAACGCCCATTTTGCAGTTTTTGCCGTGGCGCTAAGCCCCGAGCTAGGAGCTTTCACAGTCAATAACGGCGTGCGCGTAATCGATAAAGCAGGCGAGATCGTCCGCAGCATCGAGCTGGATAACGACATCATCAACTATCTGCTTTTCGCAGGAGAGTATCTCGTGGGCTCGGGGTACAATAGATATATCTACTTTTGGGGGCTAAAATGAATATTTCAAGCGTCGTGATCTATCTAGGCGCAGATACCGATATAGCGGAGTTTCGTAAGGAGCTGCAAAGCATCGGCGGCTGCGAGTTCGTAGCATGCGAGAACGGCAAAGCGGTCGCCACGATTAGCACGGAGAGCTTCGATGACGAGATCGCCGCATTTCGCGCGATAGAGGCTATAAAGGGCGTAAGCGAGGCGATGATGATCTATTCTTACTCTGATCTGGACGCAGACATCGCCGCGGCAAACTCCGACAACGGCGAGCAGATAATGCGCGAGCTGGATGAAAAAGACCCGAGCCAGATCAAATACGGCGGCAAGGTGCGGGTCTAAATCGCCGCCACCGCTCTATTGGTGCTTTTCGCTTAAATTTTGTTATTTTTGGCAGTTTCTGCACTACTAGGTAAATTTTCCGTATAAATTTTATCTGCGCCCACGGAATTTGAAATTTTTTCCAACTCATCTTTGCAGCTTCTAGCCTGTTTTTGTATCTCTAGCCCGACGCCGCTTTTGCACCCTTAGCCGATTTTTAAGCTTTTGATACGCCGCCTTGCGTTTAGCCGTAAATTTAAATCTACAATTAGACCCTATGACGATACAGAATTTTAAAAGCGATGGACGAATTAAATTTATGAAATTTCTGCGCAGCGCTATGCTTTACGTCGCATAAAAAACATGCCGTACCAAATCAGACGCCGCATAAAAAGATACCGCAACTGCCGTCCGGCGCCACAGCCTATAGCCGCTGCGACGCCCGTCTGTTTGGGATGGCGCTATAAAAATACGGCGACCGGGGCGCCGACCGCTGGCAGAAACTACTTCTGCGCGCGGCTTAAGATGCGCCGCAGTAAAACATCGAGCTTAGCTCGGCTGCCGTCAAACACGCTAAATTTAGTGCGCATTTACTCCCTAGTATCGCAGCCCTTCGTTCGGCCATGGGCTTTGCGGCGCGCAGAGGGTTTTTAAAT
>NZ_CALHHT010000196.1 GCF_938031315.1 uncultured Campylobacter sp. | reverse complement strand
TTAAAATCTTAAATTCCATGCGCGATCGGCTCGGTGCAGACAGACGTTGCATTTTTATAAAATTTTAGAATTTTAAATCCCTTATATAGCGAGACGATGCGGTAGAGCTTGGGCTTGCAGTAAATTTTAAAAACCAAATTTCATACCGCGGCGGAATTTAAAAATCCACTAAATTTTAAGCCACAGAAGCAGAATATATTTCGGCAGACATTAAAGCTATCTTAAAATATAATTTAGCTCGCTAGGTTAAGCTAAATTTCTGCTTAAAATCATATTGCTTTAATCTTTATTTGGCTAAAATTAAACTCGTAATTTCTTACTTCGAAAGGATAAAGATGTCTGATCTAAAACAGGATAGACGCGGCTTTATCGGACTTGCTTTCGGCGCAGTCGCCGCTGTGGGCGGCGTTTTTGCGCTGGGCGGTATGAAAAAATCGTGGGATCCGCTTCCTAGCGTGCGTGCTGCGGGCGTTACCACGGTCGATTTAAGTCCGATCAAAGAGGGTGAGCTTTATCAAACTCAGTGGCGCAAAAAGCCCGTCTTCATACTCAAAAAAACGGCCGAAATGGCGCAAAACGACGCTCGCGACGTAGTGGTGGACGGCGCTAGATACACGCTTTGCATCGGCCTTTGCACCCATTTAGGCTGTATTCCCTACTACAAACCTTCGACGCAACAGTTCATCTGTGCCTGTCACGGCGGAATTTTCGATGCAAGCGGGCTTAACGTATTCGGTCCGCCGCCGCGCCCGATGGATATACCGCCGTTTAGGATAGATCAGCAGATGCTCGTGCTAGGCGAGGAAGGGCCTGAATACAAGGCCCTAAAGCAGAAAGCTTAGGAGGCGCAGATGGCACATATAAGAAAAGCTACGGGAGTTTGGGATTGGTTCGACCAAAGGCTCGCCGTAACGAAATTTTTCAAGGTGATGGTAAGCGAGTATTGGATTCCTAAAAATATTAGCTTCCTTTGGGCGATGGGCGTTATTTTGATGACGCTATTTATAGTTTTATTTATCAGCGGACTGATGCTCGTGATGTATTATAAGCCGGACGTAAATTTGGCCTTCGATAGCGTAAATTTCACGATTATGAAAGAGGTCGAATACGGCTGGCTATGGCGACATATCCACGCGGTATCGGCATCAGTTGTATTTTTGATCCTATACATTCATACTTTAGTAGCTATATATTACCGCTCGTATAAGCAAGGACGAGAGATGATTTGGGTAAGCGGAATGCTGCTTTTCATCATCTTTTCGGCGGAGGCTTTTAGCGGCTATATGCTTCCATGGGGGCAAATGAGCTACTGGGCAGCGATGGTTATTACTAATCTTTTTGGTGGAATTCCAGTAGTTGGTGACGCGATAGTCGAATGGATTCGCGGCGATTACGCCGTAAGCGATCCGACGCTGACGCGATTTTTTATGCTTCATGTCTGTTTGCTGCCTCTCGTGGTGGTTGTGGTGCTGGCAGTGCATTTTTATTCGCTTAGATTTCCGCATGTAAATAACCTAGACGGCGAGGAGATTGACTTTGAGCTCGAGGGCGAGAAGTATTTGGAAGGAAAAACTAGCGAAAGCAAGGTAATTCCGTTTTGGCCGGGCTTTTTGGCGAAGGATTTTTTCTACGTCAGTATCTTTATGATATTTTTCTTTTATCTGGTCGGCTTTCACTTCGATTTTGCGATGGATCCGATAAATTTCGAGCCGGCAAACAGCCTCAAAACCCCAACGCATATCTATCCGGAGTGGTATTTCCTCTGGGAGTATGAAATTCTGCGCGGATTTTACTTCGACATAGGACCGCTTAAGGCTGCTGATATCGGGCTTATCGCCTTTGCATTCGCCGGAGTTTCGCTATTTTTCATACCGCTATTTGATCGCAGCAGC
>NZ_CALHHT010000195.1 GCF_938031315.1 uncultured Campylobacter sp. | reverse complement strand
CGAGGAATTTGAGCGAGAGTTTGCACGACGGCGCACGAAATTCGGACGCGAATTTACGCAATGAGGCACAGAATTTTGGAGGGATCTCACGCGGCTCGCAGGATGAAATTTTAACTAAAAACGGCGAGCCTTGCGGCTATAGCGTTTTTATAAACGGCGGTAGGCTGGACACCGGTAGGGACGCGTTTGCCTGGGCGAAAGAGGCGCAGGAGCGCGGTGCGGGCGAAATTTTACTCACGTCAATGGACTGCGACGGCGTTAAAAACGGCTTTGAGCTAAATTTGACGCGGATTTTTAACGCGCTTGATATCCCTGTGATCGCAAGCGGCGGTGCGGGTAAAATGGAGCACTTCAAAGACGCATTTTTAGCGGGCGCGGACGCATGCCTGGCGGCATCGATTTTTCACTTCAGAGAAATCGAAATCAAGGCACTAAAAGCGTATTTGCGAGAACAAAATATTGAAGTGAGACTGTAAATTTAATCAGGTTTATACCGTGGGGTTGAAACTTAGCCGCCAAAGCGATCAAACAATTAATTTTATTTCAGCCCTTCGTTATCTTGCAAGTTTTTTGACAAGTATTATTTTGCTTAGATAAAATTTATTCGTTTTAGCTAAATCATAAGCTTTTTTAATTACTTTCCATCTTCTACCCGCCACCTGCATTACTATCGTTATGAAAGGTAATGGCACAGCTCTCATAGATATTTGCTTAAATCGATTTTAATTTCACCCGATACTTTACGACGAAAAAATTTCAAAATTTAGCTTTAAATTTATCGTCATTTTGCTATGATTAGTGAAAAATAACGAAAGCGTGAATGAGTAAATGATAATCTCTGCCGGACGAAATGAAATTTTTGATTTTGCCCTGCCTATGGGTATAGGGCTAGTGGATATGAGTATAAATTTGACTAAATTTTTATGCGAAAATAGGCAAAGCTTGCCGAGTGAAATCATTTTCGTGGGTTCTGCAGGGCTATATAAAGAAGGTAAAATTCTAAAAATTTATGAAAGCAGATCGGCTGTAAACTGCGAGATATCGGCGCTTTATGAGCTTTCATACTCTCCGATTAGCTATGAAATTATAGCTAGGAATTCTACCAATGTTTCATATGAAACAATAATTAATAGCTCAAATTTTATCACGACCGATAAAAAATCCGCGTTAAAATTCTTTGAGCGAGGTTATTTTTTAGAAAATATGGAATTTTTTGCGGTTCTCAAGGTAGCACAAAAATTTCAAATTCCCGCTTACGGAATTTTTTGTGCAACGAATTTTTGTGATTCAAATGCTCACACGGATTTTTTAAAAAATCACGCCGCCGCAAAAGAAAATTTAACTAAATATCTAAAAACTAAGGCATTAATTTGAAAAATATCTTTGATTTTACGATGAAAGAGCTTGAAAATTTCATCAAACCGAAATTTAGAGCTAAGCAAATTTACGAATGGATTTACAAAAAGAATGTGGATGACTTCACACAAATGCTAAATCTACCAAAAGAGATCCGTCAAGGTTTAGCTCAAAATTTTTATTTAGACCCGCTTAAATGTATCAGATCCGAAACAAGTAGCGATGGCAGTATCAAATACCTTTTCGCTCTCAAAGACGGCAAGACGATCGAAAGTGTCCTGCTGCCGATGAAGGATGAGCTGCGAGATGAAAACGAAAAAATTATAAGACACGCGCGCTACTCAATCTGCGTAAGTTCGCAAGTGGGTTGCAAAATCGGCTGTAGCTTCTGCTTGACAGCAAAAGGTGGCTTCGTACGAAATTTAACTCCAGGCGAAATCGTGGCTCAAATTTGGCTCATCAAAAAAATGAACGCGATCCCGTACGAGCGCCGCGTCAATGTCGTATATATGGGGATGGGCGAACCGCTTAATAACCTAGACAACGTTGCCAAAGCTGTGCAAATTTTAAAAGAAAACGACGGACTCGCAATAGCGCCGCGTCGCCAAACAATAAGTACGAGCGGTCTTTCTACGCAGATAAAAAAGCTTGGCGAAATGGATCTTGGCGTGCTGCTTGCAATCTCGCTGCATGCAGTGGATGACGAACTGCGTGAAAAACTAATGCCGATAAATCGCGCCTACAATATCGCATCGATCATGCAGGCGGTGCGCGAGTTCCCAATCGATCTGCGAAAGCGGGTGATGTTTGAATACCTAATGATCGATGGGATAAATGACCGCCCAAGCGATGCCAAAACGCTAGTGAAGCTTCTACATGGCATCCGCGCAAAAGTAAATCTGATCTATTTTAATCCGCACGAAGACTCAAGCTTTGGCAGACCAAGCCCTGAAAATATGATAAAATTTCAGGACTATCTATGCGCGCACGGCATTACTTGCACGATCCGCCAGAGCAAGGGGCTAGATATCAGTGCGGCGTGCGGACAGCTCAAACAAAGAAACGAGCAAGGTAAAATTCCGGCTCAAAGTGGTATCAGTGCCGATAAAATTTCGAACAAGTAGAGGAAAAATTCGGCGATTATTTTCAGATCACAAGGCAAATCGGCAAAAAATTTATAACGAAGTAGCAATGAACACGCAAAAAATAGTGGATGAGATCGGCGTTTTCTTAGACAGATCGCTGCTTAAAAAATCCAAGATTACAAAGGCGGAAATTATCCACAAAT
>NZ_CALHHT010000194.1 GCF_938031315.1 uncultured Campylobacter sp. | reverse complement strand
AGCGCCGTAGTGGTTTTTGGCGCGTCGGACGAGAGACTGGATCAGGTCTATATCCATACGAATTACGGGAAAGATTTCAAAGCAACGCCGTTTGTCAAGGACGGCTACTACGCCTCGCTCGTAGCGTGGCCCGCAAATTTAGAGGTATTCCGCGCCGAAGTAGTCGCCACCGATCTTGCGGGCAACGTCAGCACCTCGCAAATTAAATACTTTTATCAGGACAGAAAATACAAGCTTTCAAATATCAAACTGAGCGCAAATTTCATCAGCGGCAAGGTAAGCGACCTGGCCAGCCAGTATGCGCAAAATTTTAATTCGATGAGCGATCTGGAAAAATTTAAATTCGTAAACGAGACGCTTCGCAACAAAAACAGCGACGATCTGCACGCCGCTACTAGCGCGGTGCATGAGGATAAAATAGAGAGTTTCGAGCCAAAGCCGTTCTATCCGCTCGCAAAGGGCGCGGCTGTGGCGAGTTTCGCCGATCACAGGATATTTTTTATGGATGAGCGGCAGGTGAGCGAGTCGTGGCATATGGGGCTCGATCTAGCAAGCGTTGCAAACGCCGATATCAAAGAGAGCAACTATGGCAAGGTGGTTTTCGCGCAGGAAAACGGAATTTTCGGATTAAATTTAGGAATTTACTACGGCTTTGGATTGTACGGCATCTACGGACACTGCTCGGCGACGCAGTTAAGCGTCGGCAGCGACGTAAAGCCGGGCGATATTCTAGCACAGACGGGCTCAAGCGGCTTTGCTTTCGGAGATCATCTGCATTTTGGCATCGTAGTTCAGGGTGTGGACGTAAGACCCGAGGAGTGGATGGATCCTAAGTGGATGAAAGATAACATTACCGATGTCTTAGAATCGTCCAAAAAAGTAATAGAAAAAGGTAAGTAAATTTTAAAATTTTCGCTATAATGCGCGGGTTAATGAAAACGAGGATAGAAATGAGACAGACAACGATAGCTAAGAAAGTCCATAACGTCGGCATCGGGCTGCACAAAGGTGAGCCTATCAGACTTACGTTAGAGCCTTTAGAGGCAGGCAGTGGAATCGTATTTTATAGAAGTGATCTTGGCGTTAGTTTTAAAGCCGAGCCGAAAAACGTCATAAATACGCAAATGGCAACCGTCGTAGGCAATGAAAAGGGCTATATATCAACGATCGAGCATCTAATGAGCGCGATAAACGGCTACGGCATTGATAATATTCGCATCATCGTTGATGCTAATGAAATTCCGGTGATGGACGGTAGCTCCGCGAGCTTTTGTATGCTTTTGGACGAAGCCGGCGTAAAGGAGCTCGATGCGAATAAAAAAGCTCTCATCATCAAGCGGGCCGTGGAGATTCGAGAGGGCGATAAGCTCGTGCGACTAAGCCCGAGCAAGAGCCCTAAATTTGATTATACGATTAAATTTAGCCATCCGCTCATCGGCACTCAGCACCATGTTTTTGAATTTAGCAAAAAAGCCTATCTTAAAGAAATTTCGCGGGCGCGCACGTTTGGATTTTTAAAAGACGTGCAAGCGCTTCGCTCCATGGGGTTAGCTCTAGGCGGCAGCTTAGAAAACGCCGTCGTAATCGATGAGAATAAAATTTTAAATCCCGAGGGCTTGCGCTTTGAAAACGAGTTCGTCCGCCATAAAATTTTAGACGCGATTGGCGATCTTGCGCTCGTAGGTGCTCCGATTTTGGGCGATTATACGGCGTTTGCGGGAAGCCACGATCTAAATCATAAACTAACTTTATCAGTTTTAGCCGACGCTAAAAATTTCGAGCTAGTAGATCTTACC
>NZ_CALHHT010000193.1 GCF_938031315.1 uncultured Campylobacter sp. | reverse complement strand
AGTACTCGCGCACTCTAAAGATATGCATGAAAGCGTTGTAGTTGCCCGTTACTTCACAAGCCAGACCGATATTTAAAAGGTGGCTATGAAGGCGCTCGATCTCAAGGCAGATGACGCGGATAGCCTGCGCGCGAAGCGGAATTTCAAGCTTGATAGCCTTTTCTGCCGCTTCTATACAAGCAATCGCGTGAGCGTAGCCGCAAATTCCGCAGACGCGCTCTGCTAGATAGCCCATCTGATCGTAGTTCATTCTATTTTCGGCTAGCTTTTCCATACCGCGGTGCTGATAAAATAGGCGGTAGTCCGCATCTATAATCTCGTCGCCGTCGCAAAATAGCCTGAAGTGTCCCGGCTCGTCGCTCGTTACGTGAAGCGGTCCAAGCGGGACATCCACTACGCCGTCGCCGGTAGGGAATAAAAACTCCGCCTCCGGCTCATCTTGATGAGAGACCGGATCGGGTCTATAGCGGTAATCCATCGCGTCTTTACGAAGCGGATGAAGACCGTCGGGCCAATCGTCTGCTAAAACTAGGCGGCGTTTATCAGGCAATCCCTCGGCGATTAGGCCGAACATATCGAAGGCCTCTCTCTCATACCATACGCACGCAGGCACGAGCGGAGTAACCGAAGGGAAAGTCGGATCGGAGCCGGGGATTAGAGTCCTGACCGTGATGAAGCACTTATCCTCGGCGGCGAAATCATCCGCCTCGGTCATCTTTGAGCCCTCCATCGAAATGGCGTAGTAAAGCGCGAAATTTCCGTTTAGCTCGCGCTCGTCGTTAGGGATCATCGTGCTTAAAAATCCGCCGATGTCGTAGTAAAGCGTCTTGACCGCAAGGGGCAGATCGTTTCTATCTACTAAAACGGTGATCTGATCCTCAGCTTGGCGGGTTACGTCTAAAATTTTAACTTTAGTCTTTAAAATTTCTATAAATTTATCGCCTCTCATTTTTTAACCTCTCATCATTATTCTAACGCCGTTTTCGACGAGCGACCAGAAATCTTGTACATGCCATACGCCAAAAATTATAATTAAAGCGCAAAGCAGAATTAACGGTAAATTTTCAAACAGGCTCATCTCTTTTGCGTAGACCACCTCGCCTTTAGGCT